>NZ_JBHVWC010000067.1:0-61843 GCF_042882445.1 Kitasatospora sp. NPDC058218
GCAGGGGGGACCCTGTGGGAGAGTAGGACGCCGCCGAACAATCATTGTGAAGAACCCCCACCCGATTCCGGGTGGGGGTTCTTTGCGTTTCCGGGACAGGTACGCGACGCCTTTTCGGAGCAGGTGCGACCGGGGAGCCCGTTCGGTCGATGCCGCCGGGTGGCCCGAAGGCGCCGGCAGGGCTCCGCGCAGCCCCCTCCAGGCCCTCCTCCGCCGTCAATATGCCGCTAAAACTGCCTGATCAGCGCCCTGATCGGTGGAGAATCGCGGGCTACGCCGTAGTCTCCAAGGTGAGGGGAACAGGTGTCCGGGGTGGTCCCCCGGGCGGGCCGGATCAAGAATGGTGCACATGGGACGCGGCAGGCTGCGGATCTACCTCGGGGCGGCGCCCGGGGTCGGCAAGACCTACGCCATGCTGTCCGAGGCGCATCGGCGGCAGGAGCGCGGCACGGACGTGGTCGTCGGGTTCGTCGAGGACCACGGGCGCCGGCACACCGCGGAGCTGGTCGAGGGCCTGGAGGTCGTCCCCCGTCGCGAGCTGGCCCACCGGGGCGCCGAGTTCACCGAGATGGACCTGGACGCCGTCCTGGCGCGCCGCCCCCAGGTGGTGCTGGTGGACGAGCTGGCGCACACCAACGTGCCCGGCTCCCGCACCGCGAAGCGGTGGCAGGACGTCGAGCAGCTACTGGCGGCCGGCATCGACGTCATCTCGGCCGTGAACATCCAGCACCTGGAGTCGCTGGGCGACGTGGTCGAGGGCATCACCGGGGTCCGGCAGCGGGAGACCGTGCCGGACGAGGTGGTGCGGCGGGCCGACCAGCTCGAACTGGTCGACATGTCGCCGCAGGCCCTGCGCCGTCGCCTGGCCCACGGCAACGTGTACGCGCCGGAGAAGATCGACGCGGCCCTCGCCAACTACTTCCGCCCCGGGAACCTGACCGCGCTGCGCGAGCTGGCGCTGCTCTGGACGGCCGACCGGGTCGACGAGTACCTCCAGAAGTACCGGGCCGAGCAGGGCATCAAGGGCACCTGGCAGGCCCGGGAGCGGATCGTGGTCGGCCTGACCGGCGGGCCCGAGGGGGCGACCCTGATCCGCCGGGCCGCCCGGATCGCCGCCCGGGGCTCCGGCGGCGAGTTGCTGGCGGTCCACATCTCCCGCTCGGACGGCCTGGCCGGCTCGGGATCGGGCTCCTCCCAGGCGCTGATCGAGCAGCGGGCGCTGGTGGAGAACCTGGGCGGCAGCTTCCACGCCGTGCTCGGCGACGACCCCGCCGCCGGGCTGCTGGACTTCGCCCGCGGCGTGAACGCCACCCAGATCGTGCTGGGCACCAGCCGCCGGCCCGCCTGGCAGTACGTCTACGGTCCGGGCGTGGGCACCACCGTGACCCGGGCGTCCGGCGACATCGATGTGCACATCGTCACGCACGAGCAGGCCGCCAAGGGCCTGGGCCGGGTCCCGATCCGGCGGGTCACCGACCTCGGCCGCTCGCGGACGGTCGCCGGCTGGCTGATCGGCCTGGGCGGCCCGCCGCTGCTGGCACTGCTGCTCACCCACGTCGAGGGCCTCGGGCTCTCCACCGACATGCTGCTGTTCCTGTCGTTGACGGTCTGCGCGGCGCTGGTCGGCGGGCTCTTCCCGGCGATCGCCTCGGCGCTGGTCGGATCCTCGGCGCTGAACTACTACTTCGCCCCGCCGATCCACACCTTCACCATCGACGAGCCGCAGAACATCATGGCGGTGGCGATCTTCACCGCCGTCGGCATCGCGGTCGCCTCCGTGGTGGACCTCGCGGCCCGGCGCACCCATCAGGCGGCCCGCAGTCAGACCGAGGCACAGACGCTCAGCGCGCTGGCCGGCACGGTGCTGCGGGGCGTGCCGAGCGGGGACGGCGTCCTGACCGCGCTGCTTGAGCAGGTCCGGGAGACGTTCCAGCAGGACGCCGCCGCGTTGCTGGAGCGGCCCGACCCGCTCGGACCGTGGCAGTCGGTCGCGGCCGCCGGTCCGCGCCCGCCGCTTCGGCCGGAGACCGCCGACGTCGACGTCCCGGTCGGCGACTCCCTGGCGCTGGTGCTGCGCGGCCGGGTGCTGCCCGCCGAGGACCGCCGGTTGCTCGGCGCCTTCGCCGCCCAGGCCGCCGTGGTGCTGGAGCGCCGCCGGCTGGCGGGGGAGGCCGCCGCCGCCCGCCGGGAGGCCGAGGGCAACCGGATCCGTACGGCACTGCTGGCCGCCGTCTCGCACGACCTGCGGACCCCGCTGGCGGGTATCAAGGCCTCGGTGACCTCGCTCCGCTCGGCGGACGTCGAGTGGGACGAGGCGGACGAGGCGGAGCTGCTGGCCGGGATCGAGGCCGGGGCCGACCGGCTCGACCACCTGATCAACAACCTGCTCGACATGAGCCGGCTGCAGACCGGCACCGTCACGCCGCTGATCCAGGAGACCGACCTGGACGAGGTGGTGCCGTTCGCCCTCGGTGGCGTTCCGGCGGAGGCCGTCCGGCTGGACGTGCCCGAGACGCTGCCGATGATCCGGGCCGACGGCGGACTGCTGGAGCGCTCGCTGGCGAACCTGGTCGAGAACGCCGTCAAGTACAGCCCGGACGGTGTGAAGGTGCTGGTCAAGGCCGACGCCCTGCACCCGTCGGGCGGCCGTGCCCGGGTCGAGCTGCGGATAGTCGACCGGGGGCCCGGGGTGCCAGAGGAGGCCAAGGAACGGATCTTCGCGCCGTTCCAGCGGTACGGGGACGCGCCGCGCGGGGCCGGGGTGGGCCTCGGGCTCGCGGTGGCGCGCGGCTTCGTCGAGGCGATGGACGGCACCGTCACGGCCGAGGACACCCCGGGGGGCGGCCTCACCATGGTCGTCACCCTGCCCGCCGTCGACCGCCCGCCGGAGCCGGAGGAGCCCGCCGAGCGGGCCGGGCCGGCCGACTCACCCGAGAGTCCAGCACCGGTCGCTCCCGCCGACGGCCTGCCGTCCGGGCCGGCGGACCGCCCGTCCCCCGTATGACCACCACC
Source organism: Kitasatospora sp. NPDC058218 (assembly GCF_042882445.1). Lineage (NCBI taxonomy): Bacteria > Bacillati > Actinomycetota > Actinomycetes > Kitasatosporales > Streptomycetaceae > Kitasatospora > Kitasatospora sp. NPDC058218. Next base: position 3,013 of record NZ_JBHVWC010000067.1, read on the forward strand.
CTTCCGACAGCTGTGAAAGGCGGAGCCCGTATGACCCGGGTCCTCGTCGTGGACGACGAACCGCAGATCGTCCGCGCGCTGGTGATCAACCTCAAGGCCCGAAAGTACGAGGTCGACGCGGCCCACGACGGCGCGAGCGCCCTGGAGCTGGCCGCCGCCCGCCACCCCGACGTGGTGGTCCTCGACCTCGGTCTGCCCGACATGGACGGCGTCGAGGTGATCAAGGGCCTGCGCGGCTGGACCAGGGTGCCGATCATCGTGCTCTCGGCCCGGCACGCCTCCGACGAGAAGGTCGAGGCGCTCGACGCGGGCGCCGACGACTACGTCACCAAGCCCTTCGGGATGGACGAGCTGCTCGCCCGGATGCGCGCCGCCGTCCGCCGGGCCGAGCCGGTGGCCGGTGAGGACGACTCGCTGGTGGTCACCGACAGCTTCACCGTCGACCTCGCGGCGAAGAAGGTCAACCGGGACGGCACCGACGTCCGCCTGACCCCCACCGAGTGGCACCTGCTGGAGGTGCTGGTCCGCAACGCCGGCCGACTGGTCAGCCAGACCCAGTTGCTCCAGGAGGTCTGGGGTCCGGCCTACCGCACCGAGACCAACTACCTGCGGGTCTACCTCGCCCAGCTGCGCCGCAAGCTGGAGCGCGATCCTTCGCACCCGCGCCACTTCATCACCGAGCCGGGCATGGGCTACCGCTTCGAGAGCTGAGCCGCGGGGCGGTCCGGCCCCCGGGCGGCTCCACGGCCTGCCGCAGCGGCCCCCAAAAACGGTACCCTTCCGACATGAGTGGTGACATCAGCAGCGACCAGCCGCAGGGCCGCTTCCGCCGCATGCTCAGCCGGCTGACCTCCTCCGCGGAGGAGCTGCAGGCGGAGGAGTTGCGCCAGGAGAGCGCGGCGGAGTCGGGCTGCACTCCGATCGCCCGCTGCGGGGACCGTGAACTGGTCACCGTCGCGGGCACCCTGCGCACGGTGACCCTCCGCCCGCGGGCCGGTGTGCCCGCGCTGGAGGCCGAGCTCTTCGACGGTACCGAGGCGCTGGACGTGGTCTGGCTCGGCCGTCGCTCGATCGCGGGCATAGAGCCGGGCCGCCGACTGGTGGCCAGCGGCCGGATCGGCCACGCACGCGGGCGCCGCGTGCTGTTCAACCCCCGCTACGAACTGCGTCCGGTCGGACACGGGAGCGAATGAGCGTGAGCAACCAGCCCGGCGGCGAGCCCGCCGCCCAGTTCGGCGTGGTCGAGATCGCCCCCGGCGAGCAGGCGGCCCGCGAGGCCGCCTCCCGTGAGGTCGCGGCCCGTGAAGCCGCGTCCCGCGAGGCCGCCGACACCGTGATGAAGGCGTTCGGCGGAGTCCGCGGCATGGTCGACATGACGCTGCCCGGCCTGGTCTTCATCGTCACCTACAACATCACCCACCAGGTCCCGGCGGCGGCCTGGGCCGCGCTCGGTCTGAGCGGCCTGTTCGTGGTGGCGCGCCTGGCCCGGCGGGAGACCGTCCAGCACGCCTTCAGCGGCGTCTTCGGGGTCGCCATCGGTGCCTGGATCTCGATGAAGACCGGCAAGGCGGAGAACTTCTACCTGCCCGGTCTGCTGTGGAACGTCGGCTACTGCATCGGCCTGGCCGTCTCGGCGCTGGTCCGCTGGCCGATGATCGGCCTGATGCTCGGCCCGATCACCGGGGAGATGTTCACCTGGCGCAAGGAGAACCCCGGGCGGCTCGCGGCCTACACCAAGGCCACCTGGGCCTGGGTGGTGATCATGGGCATCAAGCCGGTGATCCTCTTCCCGCTGTACTTCACCCACAACGTCAACCTGCTCGGCTGGCTGAAGGTCGCCCTGGGCATCCCGCCGATGCTGCTGGCGATGTACGTCACCTGGCAGATCCTGCTGAAGGCGCCGCCGCCCATCAAGGCGCAGCTGGACGACGAGCCGGCCGGGGAGCCCGCCGAGGCGCCTCCGGGGGACAGGTAGCGGCGGCCGCGCGTACCGCCGCGAGCCCACGTACGACAGCGGGCCCGCACTCGACCGAGTGCGGGCCCGCTGTCGTACGCCGACGGCGTCGGCCGCTACTGGGCGCCGGAGGTGGCGGAGAGCAGGTTCTCCAGCTCCTCCTCGCGCTCCTGGGCGGCCACGAAGAGCAGCTCGTCGCCGCCCTCCAGGGTGTCGTCCTTGCCCGGGGTGAGGACCCGGCCCTCGCGGATGATGGTCACCAGCGAGGTGTCCGGCGGCCAGGCCACGTCGCCGACCCGGGTGCCGACCAGCTCGGTGTCGCTCGCCAGGGTCAGCTCGACCAGGTTGGCGTTGCCCTGGCTGAAGCGCATCAGCCGGACCAGGTCGCCGACGCTGACCGCCTCCTCGACCAGGGCGGACATCAGGCGCGGGGTGGAGACGGCGACGTCCACGCCCCAGGACTCGTTGAAGAGCCACTCGTTCTTGGGGTTGTTCACCCGGGCGACCACCCGCGGCACGCCGTACTCGGTCTTCGCGAGCAGCGAGACGACCAGGTTGACCTTGTCGTCACCGGTGGCGGCGATCACCACGTGACAGCGCTGCAGCGCGGCCTCGTCCAGCGAGGTGATCTCGCAGGCGTCGGCCAGCAGCCACTCCGCCATGGGCACCCGCTCCACCGAGATGGAGTTCGGGTTCTTGTCGATCAGCAGGACCTCGTGGCCGTTCTCCAGCAGCTCGCTCGCGATCGAGCGGCCGACGGCACCGGCCCCGGCAATGGCGACCCGCATCAGTGACCCTCCTCCTTCGGCCCCTGCGCGAACGCGGCCTCGACGGCAGCCAGGTCGGCCCGGCGTGCCATGACGTGCACCAGGTCGCCCTCCTGCACCACCATCGCGGGCGTGGGCAGGACGCCCTCGCCGAGGCGCGTGACGAACGCCACCCGGGTGCCGGAGGCCTCCTCCAGCGCGCTGATCCGGTGGCCGACCCAGTGCGGGTCGTAGGCGACCTCGGCCAGCTGGACGGTGCCGCTCGGATCCTGCCAGAGCGGCTCGGAGCCGCTCGGCAGCAGTCGGCGCAGCATCTGGTCGGCCGTCCAGCGGACGGTGGCCACGGTCGGAATGCCCAGGCGCTGGTAGACCTCGGCGCGCCGGGGGTCGTAGATCCGGGCCGCGACGTTCTCGACGCCGAAGTTCTCCCGGGCGACCCGGGCCGCGATGATGTTGGAGTTGTCACCGCTGGAGACGGCGGCGAACGCGCCGGCCTCCTCGATGCCCGCCTCCTTCAGGGTGTCCTGGTCGAAGCCGACACCCGTGACCCGGCGGCCGTTGAAGCCGGCGCCGAGGCGGCGGAAGGCCGTCGGGTCCTGGTCGACGACGGCGACCGAGTGGCCCTGTTTCTCAAGCGCTCTGGCGAGGGCGGAGCCCACGCGGCCGCAGCCCATGATGACGATGTGCACCGGCGCTACCTCACCCGTCCCGTTGGGTTCTTGACCTGCGCAAACACCGTTCATCTTCCTTTCCCACCCCGTAGTCCGGGGCGAGCGTCCTCGTGGGGCCCGGCGCGACAACTTGAGTGTTGCCCGCCTGCTCGTATCCGACACGCTAGCCGGTCCACCGAACACAGTCGCGACGAAGGGGGGGCCATAAGTCGGACCACAGGGGTAAGAGCCCCTACGATTCCTTAACGTGCCTATGCCGACTGACCTTCCGAAACGCATCCTGATCGGGCGTGCGCTGCGCAGCGACAAGCTCGGGGAAACGCTGCTTCCCAAGCGCATCGCGCTGCCCGTCTTCGCCTCGGACGCGCTCTCCTCGGTCGCGTACGCGCCCGAGGAAATCCTGCTGACGCTCTCCCTGGCGGGTGCCTCGGCCATTCACTTCTCCTGGCAGATCGGCGTCGTCGTCGCCGTCGTGATGCTCGCCGTGGTGGCCTCGTACCGGCAGAACGTGCACGCGTACCCGAGCGGTGGTGGCGACTACGAGGTCGCCACCGTGAACCACGGCCCGAACTCCGGCCTGGTGGTCGCGAGCGCGCTGATGGTCGACTACATCCTCACCGTGGCGGTCTCCACCACCTCCGGGGTGGCCAACGTGGTGTCCGCGGTGCCCTCGCTGCGCGGCCACGAGCTGACCCTCTCGGTCGTCGTGGTCATCGTGCTGATGGGCATCAACCTGCGCGGTGTCCGCGAGTCCGGCAGCGCCTTCGCCGTCCCGACGTACGCCTTCATGGTCGGCGTGCTCGGCATGGTGGTGTACGGCGTGATCCGGCACTTCGGCCTGGGTCAGGACATGCCCGCCGAGAGCTCCGGGTTCCACCTGGAGGCGACGCCCGGCAACGAGTCGCTGGCCGGCTTCGCGATGGTGTTCCTGCTGCTCAAGGCGTTCTCCTCGGGCTGTGCCGCGCTGACCGGCGTCGAGGCGATCTCCAACGGCGTGCCGGCCTTCCGCAAGCCGAAGAGCAAGAACGCGGCGACCACGCTGCTGATGATGGCGTCGATCGCCGTGGTGATGTTCATGGGCATCATCTGGCTGGCCCGCCTCACCGGTGTCCAGATGGCCGAGGACCCCGCCGAGCAGCTGGTCGGCGCGGGCGACGGCTACCACCAGAAGACCGCGCTGGCCCAGATCAGCGAGGCCGTCTTCTCGAACTTCACGCCCGGCTTCTACTTCGTGGCCGCCGTCACCGGTCTGATCCTGGTGCTGGCCGCCAACACCGCCTTCAACGGCTTCCCGGTGCTCGGCTCGATCCTGGCCCAGGACCGCTACCTGCCGCGTCAGCTGCACACCCGCGGCGACCGGCTGGCCTTCTCCAACGGCATCATCCTGCTGGCGCTGGCGGCGATCCTGTTCATCATCGCCTTCGACGCCGACCCGACCCGGCTCATCCAGCTGTACATCGTCGGCGTCTTCGTCTCCTTCAACATGAGCCAGTCCGGCATGATCCGGCACTGGACCAGGCACCTGCGCACCGAGACCGACCCGGCCAAGCGCCGCCACATGCAGCGCAGCCGGGCGATCAACACCTTCGGCCTGGTGATGACCATGGCCGTGCTGATCGTCGTCCTCGCCACCAAGATCAGCCACGCCTGGATCGCGATCGCCGCGATGGTCGTGCTGTTCGTGATGATGAAGGCGATCCGCCGGCACTACGACCGGGTCTCCGAGGAGCTGGTCGCCGCCGAGGAGCCGGACGACGTGGTGCTGCCCACCCGGGTGCACGCCATCGTGCTGGTCTCCAAGCTGCACAAGCCGGCCCTGCGGGCCCTGGCGTACGCGCGACTGGCCCGTGCCCACACGCTCGAGGCCGTCACCGTCAACGTCGACCCGGCGGACACCGCGGCGCTGCGCGCGGAGTGGGACGAGCGCGGCATCGAGGTGCCGCTCAAGGTGCTCGACTCGCCGTTCCGCGAGGTCACCGGGCCGGTGCTGGACTACGTGAAGAACCTGCGCCGCAGCAGCCCGCGCGACGTGGTGTCGGTCTACATCCCCGAGTACGTGGTCGGCCACTGGTACGAGCACCTGCTGCACAACCAGAGCGCGCTGCGGCTCAAGGGGCGCCTGCTGTTCAAGCCCGGGGTGATGGTCACCTCGGTGCCCTGGCAGCTGGAGTCCTCCGAGCGGCGCAAGCCGCAGAAGGCCTGGTCGGCGCCGGGTGCCGTCCGTCGTGGTGAGCCGCGGGCGCCGAAGGCCGTAAAGTCGAAGGTCTCCGCACAGCCCGACGACACCGCTGACAGCAGCAAGGACTCCTCCCAGTGACCCGCAACACCCCGCCCCGCTCCAACGGCTCCTCGGGCTCCTCGTCGAAGGGCTCGTCCTCGAAGGGGTCCTCCTCCAAGGGCGCCCGCAAGGGCGGCGCCGGCAAGCCCGGGCAGGTCGCCCGGCCGCGCTGGGGCAAGCCCGTGCGCCCGGCCGCCACCGACCGCGACGGCTTCACCGCGCAGACCGCCCCGCTCGCGCCGATCGAGCAGGCGCCGGAGCCCGCCGCCGAACGTCCCGCCCCCGCGCAGGCCCGCAAGGACAAGCCCAGGGAGAAGCCCAAGGACGGGGACCGCCCGCGCAAGCAGGCCGTCCGTCCGCCGAAGGTGCTGCGCACTCCTCGTGCGCCGCGTGCCGAGGCCGCCCCCAAGGGGCCCGGTGGCGACCCGCTGGTCGGCGAGCGCTACGAGGTCGAGGTGGGCGCTGTCGCGCACGGCGGCGGCCACTGCGTGGCCCGCCACGAGGGCCGGGTGCTGTTCGTCCGGCACGCGCTGCCCGGCGAGAAGGTGATCGCCCAGGTCACCGAGGGCACCACGAAGTCGCGCTTCCTGCGCGCCGACGCGGTGGAGATCCTGGAGCCCGCCAAGGACCGGATCGCCCCGCCCTGCCCGTTCTCCGGGCCGGGCAAGTGCGGCGGCTGCGACTGGCAGCACGTCACCCCGGGCGGGCAGCGCAAGCTCAAGGTGCAGGTGCTCACCGAGCAGCTGGCCAAGCTCGCGGGCCTCACCCCGGCCGAGGCCGGCTGGGACGGCAGCGTCGAGCCGGTCGGCGGCAAGCTGCCGGCCGGCGAGGTGCCGGCCTGGCGCACCCGGGTGCAGTACGCGGTGGACCAGGAGAGCGGCAAGGTCGGGCTGCGCAAGCACCGCTCGCACGACCTCCAGCCGATCGACCGCTGCCTGATCGCCGCCGAGGGCGTCACGGAGCTGGGCATCGAGGCCCGCGACTGGCCGGGCGTGGCCACCGTCGAGGTGATCGCCGCCGCCGGCTCCTCGGACCGCCAGGTGGTGCTGACCCCGCGGCCCGGCGCCCAGCTGCCGCTGGTCGAGCTGGACAAGCCGGTGTCGATCGCCCGGATCGACGAGCACGACAACATCCACAAGGTGCACGGGCGGTCCTTCGTCCGTGAGCGCGCGGCCGGCCGGACCTGGCGGGTCAGCAACGGCGGCTTCTGGCAGATCCACCCGGAGGCGCCGGACACCCTGGTCGACGCCGTGCTGGACGGCCTGGACCCGCAGTGGGGCGAGAACGCGCTCGACCTGTACTGCGGCGTGGGGCTGTTCGCGGGTGCGCTGGCCGACCGGGTCGGCGAGGACGGCGCGGTGCTCGGCATCGAGTCCTCCAAGCAGGCCGTGGTCGACGCCCGGCACAACCTGGCGGTGCTGGACAACGTCCGGATCGAGTGCGACAAGGTGGAGACGCTGCTGCCGCGCACCGGCATCACCGCCACCGACCTGATCGTCCTGGACCCGCCGCGCGCGGGCGCCGGGCGGGAGACCGTCGCGCACCTGGCCGGGCTGTCGGCCCGCCGGATCGCCTACGTCGCCTGTGACCCGGCCGCGCTCGCCCGGGACCTCGCGTACTTCCGCGAGGGCGGCTACCGGCCGGTCTCGCTGCGGGCCTTCGACCTGTTCCCGATGACCCACCACTTCGAGTGCGTGGCGATCCTGGAGCCGATCGGGGAGTAGCCGAGGCCCTTCGCAGGACGCGCAGGCGGTATCCGGGCACTCCGGGTGCCGCCTGCCGGCGTCCGCGGGCCGGCCCGGTGCGCACGGCCGGGCCGGGCCGTCCGGTCCGAACGGCCCCCCTGGCCCGGATGGTCGGCCCGAACGGCCCGGTACGAGTGGCCGCCCGGGCACGACCGTCGGGCCGGGCTCAGCCGGAGGGCACGCCCACGGTGCCGGCCACCCCGGTGCTGCGCTCGGCCTCGGGCGCGGCCGGGGTCTGCATCGTCCCGGCGGGCAGGCCCTGGTCGCGCAGGCGGCAGCAGATGTCCTGGAGGACGGCGATGCCGGGCTTCTCGTGGTCGTCCGCCGGCCAGACCACGCCGAAGTCACAGGGCACCAGCCCCTCCACCGGCCGGTAGCGGACGTCCGGGCGGGGGAAGAGCTCGGCCGCGACGGCGGGCAGGAAGGCGATCGCCCCGTCGAAGGAGACCGCGGAGAGCAGGGACTCCACCCGGGTGACCTGGTGCCCGCTGTAGCGGACCTTGGTGCCGTCGGGCCGCGGGTCCATCGCCCAGAAGTCCCGTTCGGAGGGGGAGACCTCCGGCGCGAGGCCGACCATCGGCCGGTCGGCGAGGTCCGCGAGCCGCAGCGCCGGCCGCCGGGCCAGCGGGTCGGCGGCGGCCACGCAGACCACCCGCGACTCGGTGGTGAGGGGCTCGGCGTGGAAGCCCTCGGGCGCCGGCAGGTAGACGAACGCGGCGTCGATCTTCCCGATCGCGAGGGCGGTGGTCTGCTCGACCAGGTCAAGGACGTGGAAGTCCACCTCCAGGCCGGGGTGCAGGGTGGTGAGCGCGGCGATCACCCGGCGGGTGGCGGCCAGGGCGGCGGCGCAGTCGGTCAGCCCGAGGCGCAGGGACAGCCCGTCGCCGTCGGCGGGCGAGTGGCGTGCGGCGACGCGCAGTTCGTCCGCCGCGTCGACCACGTTCCGGACGAGTGGAAGCAGGGCATGCCCAAGGGGCGTCAACGTCACTTTCCTGCTCGTCCGGGTGAACAGCTGCACCCCCAGCCGACGTTCGAGGGTGCGGATCTGCTGACTGAGGGCGGGCTGGGTCAGGTAGAGCCGTGCGGCGGCGCGGCCGAAATGCAGCTCCTCGGCCAGCGTCAGCAGTGATCGCAGTTGGTGAACCGCCGGGTCGTCCACGCCGACCATCGCCGTTGCCTCCCATCGCCCCGGAGCTGGCTCCGCCATCCATCAACCATGCTAATCGATAGACGATTGCGCGGAGCCTTGCGGGCGAGGGAAGCTGACGTTGCCTCAGCGCGATCGCAGGAGAATCCGGTACGGCGTGGTCGGGGTGGCCGGAAACCGGCCGACCGATTCTTTCGGCCTGCCCCGATCCACCCGCGTATGCGGAGGCGCGGCCGTCGTTTCGGCGAGAACGGCCGTCGGGGGCCGGGCGTCCACTGGGCACGACCGATTCCGACGGTCCGTCGCGAACCACCGGGCACCATCCCAGAAGCGGTTCCGTGCCGCCCGGCACGGACACGAATTCAGGAGCGGTGAAATGAGTGTGCAACCAGGAATTCCGCCCGAGCCCGCCACGTGCGGACCGCACGATTCCGGCTTCGCGCCCCGACGGGCATGTTGTCTGGAGGAGTGTTGAACCACGACACCACGGGGGAGCCGTCCGCCCGGACGGCATCGGAGCGAGTACTCGAACTGCTCTACCGGTACCAGCGGGTCGACGAGGCGCTGGCGGCCGAACCGGCCGGTGGGGCGGACGGCACGGAGACTTCCGGAAATGCGCGGTGCGAGGCGTGCTCCGAAGTACACCGCGCCAAGATGGAGCGCTTCACCGCGCGCAATGAGCCCATCCATTTCGTGGTGCCGGCCTTCCCGGCGAAGTCCCCGAACCAGGGCAAGGTGCTCGGCGCGCTGCCGGACCTCGGCGAGCAGCTGGCGGTCGGCTTCCTGCAGTCGCTCTGCGACTACGTGCGGCACTTCTACGGGCCGGGCGCCCGGGTCACGATCTGCTCCGACGGCCACGTCTTCGGCGACGTGGTCGGGGTGAGCGACGGGGCGGTGACCGCCTACCGGCAGGTCCTCGCGGACATGATCGGCACCTCGCACTGGTCGGCGCTGGACCTCTTCGGCCTGGACGACGCGTTCGGCAGCCTCGACTACCCGAAGATGCGGCGCGTTCTGGAGGAGAACTACTCCGCGACGCTGGAAGAACTCAAGGAGAACGTCCGCACCGACCGGAACACGCGCGCGCTGTTCAACGGAATACACCGCTTCATGTTCGAGGACGCGGTGGCGCGCCAGGGCGGCGAGACGACCCGGAACCAGCTCCGGAAGAACTCCAAGGACACCGCCTACCAGACCATTCTCCGGAGCAATGCGTGGAGCCGGCTGGTCGCCGAGAAGTTCCCCGACGCGATACGCCTGTCGATACACCCGCAGCCCCCGCACTCGGAGAAGTTCGGGCTCCAGCTCATGCCGACCAAGGACGGCTGGCTGACCCCGTGGCACGGCGTGGTGCTCGACGACGGCGTCAGCCGGTACCTGGTGAAGCGGTGGGACGCCGAAAACCTCCAGGCCTCCGTCGTCTGGCGGGACGGCCGGCCCAGCCATTTCGTCGCCCCGCATCTCGCCGCCCGCCCCTAGGGCCGCCACCCCTCAGAAAGGAGGACGACGCGACATGACGACTCCCAAGCCCTCGGCCGCGGATCTGCGCCACATTCCGCTCCGCCCGTTCGGCCGCGTGGTCGAAGCCCCCGGCGGGAATGCCCGGATCGCCGACATCCCGGTGGACACGCTGGCCCGCTGGACCGAGGAATCGCGGGTCCTGGTGCTCCGCGGATTCTCGCTCCTCGAAAAGCAGGAATTCGCCGACTACTGTCGGAAGTGGGGCGAAGTCCTGAAGTGGGAGCCGGGCGAGGTCATCGACCTGGTGGTCGAGGACAATCCCCGCAACTACCTGTTCGCGAGCGGCGACGTGCCGTTCCACTGGGACGGCGCCTTCGTCGAGGCCGATCCGCGGTACTTCTTCTTCCAGTGCCTGGACGCGACCCCGGGGGCCGGCGGGGAGACCGTCTTCTCCGACACCACCGCCGTCTACCGGGACGCCGACCCCGAGCTGCGCGACCTCTGGGCGCGGATCAGCGTCACCTACACCACCGAGAAGATGGTGCACTACGGCGGCGAGGTCACCGAGAAGCTCGTGGCCCAGCACCCCGGCACCGGTGTGCCCGTGCTGCGCTTCGCCGAGCCGCTGGACCCCGCGGTGTACAAGAACCCGGTGTCCGTCCGGGTCGACGGCATCGACGGCGCGCAGGCCGAGGAGTTCGTCGCCTCGATGGCGCAGCGGCTGCACCTCCCCGACTACTGCTACGCCCACGACTGGCGCCGGGGCGACATCGTGATCGCCGACAACATCGCGCTGGTGCACGGGCGCAATGCCTTCAACGGGCCGACCTCCCGCCATCTGCAGCGGGTCGAGGTCATCTGACCCGCTCCGGTCGGCTTCCGACACTCCCGACGACTCCCGTCATCACCCGTCAACGCCCGGAGGCCACCATTTCCGGCACAGGTGGAGCGAGAACATGAGTATTGGCATTGTGGGAACCGGGATCTCCGGTCTTCATCTGGCGCTGAGGCTACGGCAGTTCGGCATCGACGCCACGCTGTACACGGCGCAGGAGCCCGACGACATCCGCAGCGGGCCGCCGTTGAACTTTGTCACTCGATTCGACTCCACCCGGGAACGGGAATCCGCGCTCGGCGTCACCGAATGGTCCTCGGCGGCGTACGACAACGCGTGGATGCACCTGAACGTGGAAGGCCCGGACGGGTTCTCCTTCCGCGGCCGGCTCCCGAAGCCGGCCAGCTCGGTCGACTTCCGGATGTACCTCGCCACGCTGCTGGAGGAGTACCGGCGGCGTGGCGGGGACCAGGTCCGGCTGCGGGTGGCCGACCGGGCCGGGCTGGACCGGCTGGCCGAACGCCACGACCTGGTGGTCGTGGCGGCCGGGCGGGGCGCGCTCACCGACGTCTTCCCGCGGGACCCGGCCCGCTCGCCCTACCTCGCGGCGCCGCGCCACCTCGCCGGCGGCCTGTTCCACGGGGTCCGGCCGCCGGAGCCGGCCGGGATGACGATGCACATGGTCCCCGGGGCCGGAGAGATCCACGCCCCGACCTACCACTCCTTCGCCGGGCAGGTGACCGCCGTACTCGTCGAGGCCGTCCCGGACGGCCCGTTCGGGGCGCTGACCGGGCGGGACCGCCGCGGTGACCCGGACGGGTTCGCCAAGGAGGTCCTCGCCCTGGTCACCGCCCACGCGCCCGCCCTGCGGGAGCGCGTCGACGAGCAGGACTTCGCGCTCGCCCGGCCGGTGGACCTGCTCCAGGGCGCCGTCGTCCCGGTGGTCCGCCGGGGCTGGGCCCGACTCGACGGCGACCGGTACGCGCTGGCCGTCGGCGACGCCTGGATCGCCAACGACCCGCTCACCGCGCAGGGCGCCAACCTCGGCTCCGAGCTGGCCTTCCTCCTCGCCGACGTGCTGCGCGAGCACGCCGGGCCCTACGACGAGGCGTTCTGCCGCGGCGTCTCCGAACGGATGTGGCAGCGCGCCCAGCCCGTCGTCGACTGGACCAACCTGTTCATCGGCCCGCCTCCGGCGCACATGGGCACCCTGCTCGCCGCCGCCGCGGGCGACCAGCGGGTGGCCGACGCCTTCGTCGCCCACCTCGACCGGCCGGACGCCATGTGGCGCGGCCTCGCCAGCCCCGGGAGCACCGACGAGTTCATCGCCCGGGCCCAGTCCGTGAGGAGCGCAGCATGAGTGTCGAGGTCGGCCTGGTCTGGGACGCGGTCGGACGGATCGAGGACGGGCGGGGGCTGCTCGGACTCGCCCGCCAGGCCGGCCTGGACACCTTCCTGGTCTTCGACCACCTGATGAACGTCTTCCCCCGGCAGGCCTGGGACACCGACTTCAGCCATGTCGCGGCGGGCCTGCCGACCCCGGACCGCTGCCTCGACTTCGCCACCGTGCTCGGCAACTTCGCCCCGCAGGCCGGCCCGGTCCGGCTGGCCATCGGGGTCACCGACCCGAACCGGCGCCACCCCGCGGTGCTCGCGCAGACCGCGCTGACCCTCGCCCAGCTCACCGATCGGGCACCCGTCCTCGGCATCGGCGCGGGAGCGCTGGAGAACCTCGTGCCGTACGGCGTGCCTCACGACCACCAGGTGGACCGGGTCGAGGAGGCGCTGCGCGTCCTGCGCCTGCTGCTCTCCGGCGAGGGCCCGCACGACTTCCGGGGCACCTACTTCTCCCTCGACCGGGCGTTCATCACCCCCGCCCCCGAGGGCCGCACGCCCCGGATCTGGCTCGGCGCCAACCGCCCGCGGATGCTCACCCTGGCCGGCCGCCACGCCGACGGCTGGCTCCCCTCCGAACTGATGGCCCCCGAGGAGTACGCCCGGCGGCTCGACGTGGTGCGGGCCGCCGCCGTCGACGCCGACCGCGACCCCGACACCATCGTCGCGGCGGGCGGCGTCCCGATCGTGGTGGCGCCGACCGACGCCGCCGCGCAGGACCTGCTGCGGGCCACCCCGATCCGCTACCTCGCGCTGCACGCGGGCGCCCGGGCCTGGCGGCGGCACGGCGCCGCCCACCCCTTCGGCGAGGACTACCGGGGCCTGGTCGAACTGCTGCCGCACCTGCTCACCCGCGCGGAGGTGGAGCGGGCGCTCGCGGTGGTGCCCGACGAGGTGGTCGCCGACCAGGTCATCGCGGGCAGCCGGGAGACGGTGCTCAAGCGGATCGGCGAGCTCGTCGACGCCGGTATGCGCCACCCCATGCTGATCCCCGCCTCGGCGCTGGCCTCGCCGGAGGCCGCCGGCTACACGATCGAGTCGGTCGGCTGGCTCGCCGCCCGGCTGCGCTCCGACGCCGGCCCGGGCGCCGGCTCCGAGGCGGTGTCCGCATGACCGGCGTGGGCATCATCGGATCCGGCATCTCCGGCCTGCAACTGGCGCTGCGCCTGCAGCAGTCGGGCGTCCCGGCGACGGTGTACTCGGAGCACGGCGTCGACGGCCTCAAGGGCGGCCGACCGCGCAACTTCCCCGCCCGGTTCGGGCAGACCCAGCAGCGGGAGCGGGAACTCGGCGTCCACGAATGGGAGTTCGCCGACGCGCAGGTGCGGCACTGGGCGGTCACCATGCACACCGGCGAGCCGCGGCCGCTGGAGTTCCTCGCCGACCTGCGGCCGCCGTCCAGCGTGGTCGACTTCCGGATCTACCTGCCGCGGCTGCTCGGCGCCTTCGTCGACCGCGGCGGTGAGCTGGAGGTCGGCGACCGCCCGGTCGAGGAACTCGCCCGGCGCCACGACCTGCTGGTCGTCGCCAACGGCAACCGGTCGGTGCGGCGGCTGTTCCCGGTCGACGCCGACCGCTCGCCGTACAGCACGCCGCAGCGCGTCCTGTGCGCCGGGATCTACTTCGGGATCGACGAGGAGGTGCCGCACTCCCTCGACATCCACTTCCTGCCCGGCGCCGGCGAGATCCTGCGCCTGCCCTTCCACTCCCCGGCCGGCCGGGCCGACGTGCTCGCCTTCGAGGCCGTCCCGGGCGGCCCGCTGGAGTCCGCCTGCCACCTCGACGCCGACGCCGACCCGGCGGCGTTCCACCGGCACGTGCTCGACCTGGTAGCGGCCCACGCCCCGGGTCTGCGCGAGCGGATCGACACCGCCGGCTTCGCGCTCACCGCGCCCGGCGAGCTCGCCCAGGGCGCCATCACCCCGGTGGTCCGCCGGGGCTGGGCCCGGCTCGACGACGGCACCTGCGCGCTGGCCGTCGGCGACGCCTGGATCACCAACGACCCGCTCACCGCCCAGGGCGCCAACCTCGGTTCGCACAGCGCCTTCGCCCTGGCCGAGCTGATCACGGGCCACCAGGGGCCCTACGGCGAGGAGTTCTGCCGGGACGCGTCCGCGCGGCTGTGGGAGCACGCGCGCCACGTCGTGGAGTGGAGCAACGCCTTCCTCGCCGAACCCGCGCCGCACGTCGCCGCGCTGTTCGGGCGGGCCGCGGCCGACAAACGGGTGGCCGACGCGTTCGTCGGCAACTTCAACGACCCGGTCTCGATGTGGCGGGCGCTGTCCACCCCGGAGGGCGTGAGCGCCTTCCTCGCCGACTGCGAGCGGACCGCACCGGCCGCCCCCTGAGCAGAGCCACGACCACCGGAGGAGCGCAATGACCTTTCCCGACATGGCCCGGGACGAGAAGGGCCGGCTGATCCCCGAGTCCGAACAGACCGCGGTGTGGCTGCTCGGCGGCCTGGCCCAGATACGCGTGCCCGGCGAGGCCACCGGCAACGCCTTCACCGTCGTGCAGCACACCGGAAACCGCGGCTACAACACGCCGCTGCACATCCACGACTACGAGGACGAGGTCTTCATGGTCCTGGACGGCACGCTGCGCATGATCTGCGACGGGCAGGAGCTCGTCGCCGAGGCCGGCAGCACGATGATCGTGCCGCGGACCGTTCCGCACGGCTTCGTGACGACCTCGCCGAACGCCCGCTTCCTCACCATCCACTCCACGCCCCAGCCGGACCGCAGGCCGCAGTTCGACCTGTTCCTGAAGGCGGAGATCCCGCACGCCAGGGCCCTCACGCTGCCCACCGAGGACGTGGGCGGCCCGGACCTCGACCACATCATCGCGCTGGGCACCACGTACGCGTACCGCTACGCGGGTCCGCCGCCGACCCCCTGACGGTCGCTCCGGCCCCTCGGCCGGCCGGCCAACGCTCCCGTTCCGACAGAAGAGACACCATGTCGTTGAAGCTCCTTTCCCTGATGCTGTGCGTGTTCGGCATCACCACCGGCGAGTTCGTCATCGCCGGCATCCTGCCGGACGTCGCCGCCGACCTCGACGTGTCGATCCCCGCGGCCGGTCTCCTGGTCACGGCGTACGCCATCGGAATGATCATCGGCGGCCCGGTGCTCACCGCACTGACCGCCCGGTACCCGCGCAAGCCGCTCATCGTCGGCCTGCTCGTCATCGTGATCGTCGGCAACGTCGCGTCGGCGCTGGCGCCCGCGTACGCCGTGCTGTTCGCCGCGCGCATCGTCACGGCGCTGGTGACCGCCACGTTCTTCGCCAACGCGATCGTGATCGCCGCGTCCACGGCCCCGGAGGGCAAGCAGGCCTCGACCGTGTCCAAGCTGGTCTTCGGGATGAACCTCTCGATGATGCTCGGCGCGCCCATCGGCACCTTCATCGGCGACCACTTCGGCTGGCGCGCGACCTTCGCCGTCATCGCCGCGGTCTGCCTGGTCGGTCTGGTCCTGGTGCTGCCGCTGGTACCGGACGTCGCGGCCTCCACCACCAGCGCGGTGGCGGAGCTGCGGGTGTTCCGCAACCGCAACGTCCAGCTGGCGATCGGCATCACCGCCGTCGCCAATATGGGTCTGCTCATGGTGTTCACCTACTTCTCGCCGCTGCTCACCGACCTCACCGGCTTCGCCGACGGGGCCGTCCCGCTGCTCCTGCTCGCGTACGGGGTGGGTGCGGCGGCCGGCAACTTCGTCGGTGGCTGGCTCTCCGACCGCTCCCTGATGGCCTCGCAGGTCGGCCTGCTGGGCCTGCTCACCGCGGGCCTGCTGGTGATGTGGGCGGTCAGCGGCGGCACCGTGGCCACCGCGGTGATGGTGTTCGTGATCGGCGCGCTGGGCTTCTCCGTCATCCCCGGCATGCAGACCCGGGTGCTCACCACCGCCAGTTCGGCGCCGACCCTGGCGATCGCGGTGAACGCCTCCGGCTACCAGCTCGCCGCCGCCCTGGCCGGCTGGCTGGGCGGCCGGGTCATCGACGGCCCGGGCCTGCGCTCCGTCTACCTCGCCGCCGCCGCCGTCACCGTCCTCGGCATCCTGCTCAGCTCCTACGCCTGGCACCGGGACCGCACCAGCAGCAGCGGGGCGGCCGGCACCGGGACCAAGGAGCGGACGGCCGAGACCTCGCCGGCCTGACGCTCCGCCCGGCGGGGCCGCGCCCGGTGCGCCGGCCGGCCCCGCCCGGTCCGCTTCGCCCGGCCCCGTGCGGGGGCCGGGACGCCCGCCGGGGCCACCCGGCCGTCACTCCACGAGGGGCAACCATGGGTCGTGATTCCGTCCTGGTCACCGGCGACTGGGCCGAGCGTCGTCTCGGCACCGCAGGAGTGGTCTTCGTCGAGACCGGCAACGAGGACACCGAGTACCGCAAGGGCCATCCGCCGGGCGCCGTCTGGATCAACTGGAGCGAACTCCAGGACGACCTGCGGCTCGGCGTCGTCGGCCCGGCGGCGTTCGAGCGGCTGATGCGGGCCAAGGGCATCGGCGAGGAGGACACCGTCGTGGTGTACTCGGCCAACGCCAACCTGCTGGCCACCCAGCTCTACTGGTACCTCACCCTCCACGGCCACTGCTCCGTGCGGCTGCTCGACGGCGGCCGCCGCAAGTGGGAGCTGGACGGGCGCCCGCTCACCACCGCGCTGCCCGACCGCCCGGCGACCGGCTACCTGGTCACCGGGCCGGACCCGTCCGTCCGGGCGACCCGGGACGACGTCCTCGCCGCCATCGGGCAGCGCAACATCATCGACGTCCGGAGCCCGGAGGAGTACTCCGGGCTGGTCTTCGCACCCGGCTTCGCCGGAGCCGCCTTCGCCGCCGGCAACAACCCGCACGAGGTGGCCCAGCGCTCCGGCCACGTCCCCGGCGCGGTCCACCTGCCCTGGGAGGCCGTCGTCGACGCGGACGACACCTTCCGCTCCGACGAGGAGCTCGGCCGGCGGTTCGCCGGCCTGGAGCCCGCCCGCGGCACCATCACCTACTGCTGGGTCGGTGCCCGCTCCGCGCACTCCTGGTTCGTCCTGCGCGAGCTGCTGGGCTGGCCGGACGTCCGCAACTACGACGGTTCCTGGGCCGAGTACGGGTCACTGATCGGCGTGCCGGTCGAACGCGGCACCCCCGGCGACTGAACCGAGCACCTCCCCACCCACTCCACGCTGATCCTCCGAGCCTGAAGGGAGCGGGGCCGGCCCGGCCTCGGGCGGCCCCCACCACTTGCCATGAACGAACGCAACACGACGCGGTCCCCGCTCGGCGCACCCGCCCGGGACCGGCTGACGGGCAAGGTCGCCCTGGTGACGGGCGCCAGCTCCGGCATCGGCGAGGCCGCCGCGAAGGCACTGGCCGCGCAGGGCGCGAGCGTGGTGCTGGCGGCCCGGCGCCGGAGCGAACTGGACCGGGTCGCCGGGGAGATCACCGCCGCCGGCGGCGCCGCGATCGCCGTCACGGCCGACGTCACGGTCGACGAGGACGTCGCGGCCGCCGTCCGCGCGGCCGAGCAGCACTACGGCGGCCTGGACATCGCCTTCAACAACGCCGGGACGCTGGGCACCCCGGGCCTGGTCGCCGACCAGAAGCCGGAGGCCTGGACGGAGGACCTCGGCCGGGTGCTCACCAGCGTCTTCCTGTCGATGCGGCACGAGATCCCGGCCCTGCAGCGGCGCGGCGGCGGGGTGATCGTCAACAACGCCTCGCAGCTGGGCGTGGTCGGGTTCGGCGCCGGGATCAGCGCCTACGTGGCCGGGAAGCACGGGGTCGTGGGCCTCACCAAGGCCGCCGCGCTGGAGTACGCCGGGGAGAACATCCGGGTCAACGCCCTCGCACTGGCGACGGTGGACACGCCGATGTACCGCTCCTCGGTGGGCGGCAACCAGGAGATGGTCGACATGTTCACCGCCCTGCACCCGCTCGGCCGGATCGCGAGCGCGCAGGAGGCGGCCTCGGCGGTCGTCTACCTGGCCGGCGACGAGGCGGGTTTCTTCACCGGCTCGGTGCTGGTCATGGACGGTGGATGGACGGCCCGGTGACGCCCGCGACCGCCGCGGGGCCGCAGCGGGCCACCCGGACCGTGCCGGAGGTCGTCGGCGGCGACCTCAAGGTGCCGCTGGTGACCGGGGCCCTGGTGCCGTACGCCAACCTCGACTACGCGGCGAGCACTCCCAGCCTGGCGGCCGTGCGGCACGCGGTGGACGGCATGCTGCCCTGGTACAGCAGCGTGCACCGCGGCGCCGGGTTCGCCTCCGCGGTCTCCACCCGGGCCTACGAGCGGGCCCGGGACACGGTGCGCCGCTTCGTCGGCGCGGCCCCGGACGCCGAGGTGGTGTTCACCCGCAACACCACCGACGCGCTCAACCTGCTCGGCCGCGCGCTGCCGGCCGGCACGGCGGTCTTCCGGTTCTCCACCGACCACCACGCCGCCCTGCTGGCCTGGCGCGGCTCCCCGGTGTACCGCCTCGCCCGGCCGGCCACCGCGGCGGACGCGGTGACGGCGCTCGCGAAGGCGCTCGCCGACGCCCCCAGGGGGCCGAAGCTGGTGGTGATCACCGGGGCGTCCAACGTGACCGGGGAGCTGTGGCCGGTCGCCGACCTGGCGGAGGTGGCCGGCGGCCACGGCGCGCGCACCGTGCTGGACGCCGCCCAACTGGCCGGCCACCGGCCGCTGGACCTCGCCGGCTGGGGCGTGGACTGGGCCGCGCTCTCCGGGCACAAGCTGTACGCGCCGTTCGGCGCCGGCGCCCTGGTGGGCTCCGCCGACTGGCTGGACACCGCCGACCCCTACCTGGCGGGCGGCGGGGCGACGGCCAGGGTCGCCGAGGAGGGCGGCCGGGAGAGCGTCCGCTGGTCGGCGCTGCCGCACCGGCACGAGGGCGGCTCGCCGAACGTGGTGGGCACCCATGCGATGGCGGTCGCCTGCCGGACGCTGACCGCCACCGGCTGGGACGCCGTCACCCGGCACGAGCAGGCGCTGACGGCCCGGCTCCGCGGCGGGCTGGCCGCCGTCCCCGGGGTGCGCCTGCTGGACCTGTGGCCGGGCGGACACCCGCGGCTCGGCGTGGTCTCGTTCAGCGTCGCCCGCTGCGGTGACGCGCCCGCCGACCAGCGGCTGGTGGCCACGGCGCTCTCCGCGGAGTACGGGATCGGCGTCCGGGACGGGGCGTTCTGCGCGCACCAGGCGGTCCACGCCCTGCTGCGCGACGCGCCCGGGCACCAGGGCGACCGCGCGCTGCGCGCCAGCATCGGCCTCGGCACCACCGAGGAGCACGTCGACCGCCTGGTGGCGGCACTGGGGGAGCTGGTGCGGCACGGACCGCGCTGGACGTACGACCACCCGGAGGACGGCTGGCGGCCCGTACCGGACCCCCGGCCGGTGCCGGAATTCCTCCGATGAGCGGGAATTCCGCGCGGCCGTGCCGCGGATGACCGTTTCTCAGTAGGCTCCGGCACCGGAAGGAGAGTGCCCGACATGACCGGACCACGCACGATCGAACAATTGGACAATCCCGCCCGTCCCGTCCGCCGATTCGGCGTCATGCTCTATCCGGACCAGCCTTTCCCGGTGTTGGTGGAACGGCTGGGATGGCTGGAGGAGCTCGGTTTCGACCAGGTCTTCGTGCCCGATCACAGCGCGGACCTGCGCGACCCGAGCGGCCTCTGGTTCGACAGCTGGACCGTGCTGGCCACGGCGGCGGTGACCACGCGGCGGATCCGGATCGGCACCCTGGTGGCCAACCAGATCCTGCGCCCGCCGGCCCAGCTGGCCAAGCAGGCGATCGCCCTCGACCACCTGTCCGGCGGTCGCTTCGACCTGGGCATCGGCGCCGGGCTGTTCCCCTGGGACCACCACAGCGTGGGGCAGGAGCCGTGGTCGCCCAAGGAGCGGGCCGAGCGGTTCGCCGACTACGTGGCGATCGTCGACGGCGTGCTCCGCGGCGGGGTGTTCAGCCACGACGGCGGCCGGCTGTGGGTCAAGGACGTGGTGACGGTGCCCGGTTCGCTGCAGTCGCCGCGGCTGCCGCTGACCGTCGGGGGCCAGTCGCCGACGCTGATCCGGGTGGCGGCCGCGTGCGCCGACGCCTGGAACACCCACGGCCCGCCGGGCGCCGGCGCGCTGGAGGTGCTCGGCATCACCGCCGAGCAGAACCGCCGGCTGGACCGGCTGGCCACCGAGGCCGGCCGCGACCCCGCGGACATCCGGCGCGGGTACACGGTCTTCGGGCCGTGGGACCCGAGGAGAGGACGGCACGGCTACGAGGAGATCTTCGAACGCTTCACCGGAGCCGGTGTCGCGGATTTCGTCCTTGACTGGCCGGGGGAGGCCCATCGGGAGGAATTCGAACGAGTCGCCCGTGAGGTGATTCCGCCGCTGCGCGACAGCTGACGGCGACCGCACACCACGGGGGATTTCACGACGCGATCCTGTCCCACGTGTCGGCCGGGGCGACCCGGCCGATCCGTGAATGCCGCACGGGGGCCACAGGAATTCGGCAGGTCATCGCATTCGGGCGGTCCGCCCGGATTTCGCGTGAAGAGAAAAGGTGTGACAGAGATGATCGAAGACGTGGCCGGCAGGGCCACCACGGGGGCTTCGGACGACGGGGGCGCGTCGGACGGGGGTAGCGCGCCGGACGGCGGAGGAGTCGCGGACGGCGGCGGAGGGGCCGGGGACAGGGGTGCGGGAGCCGCGGACGGCGGCGGAGTGCTGACGGACCCCCTGCGGACCCGGGGCGGGATCACCGTGACCAAGGCCGACCGCCAGTACGAGGACCTGGTCAGCGGACTCAACCAGCGCTACGTCGCGGCGCCCGACTCCATCCGGCTGGTGGGCACCACCGAGGAGGTGGTCGCCGTCGTCCAGGAGGCCTTCGACCAGGGCAAGCGGCTCGCCGTGCGCTCCAGCGGGCACTGCTACGAGGACTTCGTCCACAACCCGGACGTCCGGATCATCCTGGACATGTCCGGCATGCACGCGGTGGGCTACGACCCCCGGCTCAACGCGATAGCCGTCGAGTCGGGCGCCACCAACCTGCGCACCTACCAGACCCTCTACCCGGAGTGGGGCGTCGTCGTCCCCGCCGGGTTCTGCTACTCCGTGGCCATGGGCGGCCACGTCAGCGGCGGCGCCTGGGGGCCGCTCTGCCGTCTGCACGGTCTGGTCGTCGACCACCTGTACGCGGTCGAGGTGGTCGTGGTCGACGGGGCGGGCCGGGCCCGCGCGGTGATCGGCACCCGCGACCCGAAGGACCCGAACAACGACCTCTGGTGGGCCCACACGGGCGGCGGTGGCGGCAACTTCGGCGTCGTCACCCGCTACTGGTTCCGCTCGCCGGGCGCCACCGGGCGGGACCCGCGCGCACTGCTGCCCAAGCCGCCCGAGGAGCTCCTGGTCAGCGCCGTCAGCTGGCCGTGGGAGGAGTTGAGCCGGGACGAGTTCGTCCGCCTGGCCCGGAACTACGCCGACTGGCACGTGGCCCACCTCGGGCCCGACGACCCGGCCCGGGCGCTGATCAGCCAGCTGGTGCTCAACCACCGCAGCGCCGGCCAGATCGGCATGCTCGTCCTGGTGGACGCCTCGGCGCCGGACGCCGAGCGCCTGCTGGCCGACTACCTGGAACACATCGGCGACGGCATCAGCGTCGAGCGCGGCGCGCTGACCCGGCACATGGGCGAACTGCCCGCGCTGCCCCAGTTCGCCGCCCCGCGCCGGCTGCCCTGGCTCAAGGCGGTCCGGCTGCTCGGCACCACCAACAGCGTGCTCAACGACCCGACGCTGCGCGCCGAGTACAAGTCCTCCTTCATGCGCGCCGGCTTCCCCGACGGGCAGCTCGACGCGCTCCACGAGCACCTCACCCGCGAGGACGTGGCCAATCCGAACATCAGCGTGCAACTGACCTCCTACGGCGGCCGGATCAACGCGGTCGACCCGGCGGCGACGGCGGCGCCGCACCGGGACGCGGCCTTCAAGATGCTCTGGCAGGTGTTCTGGAACGACCCCGCCGAGGACGACCGCAACATCGGCTGGGCCCGCGACTGCTACCGGGCGGTCTACGCCGACACCGGTGGTGTGCCGGTGCCGAACGGGATCACCGACGGCTGCTACGTGAACTACCCGGACATCGACCTCGGCGACCCGCGCTTCAACACCTCGGGGGTGCCCTGGCACGACCTCTACTACAAGGAGAACTACCCGCGCCTGCAGCGGATCAAGGCGGCGTGGGACCCGCACAACGTCTTCCGGCACGGCCAGTCCGTCGAGCCGCCCACGGCCTGAACGGTGGCCGGCGGGGCGGCCTGAGGCGGTGCGGCGCCCGGCCCCACTCGGGCGCCGCACCGCCGGGTGTCTGCTGCGGCGTCCTGCCGTCGCCGTTCCGCTGCCGCAGTGTCCCGCCGCTGCCGTGTCCCGTCGCCGCTGCGTCCCCGCGAAGGAGCCCTTCCGATGACCTCCCTGCTCGCGATATCCGCCAGCCCCTCGGCCGGCTCGCGCACCGCCGCGCTGACGGCCCACCTGGTCCAGCTGCTGGCCGAGGCCGGCTTCCGGACCGGGCACGTCCGCGTCCGCGACCTGCCGGCGGCGGAGCTGCTCGCCGGGCGGGCCGAGAGCACGGTGCTGCGCGAGGCCCTGGACGCGGTGGCCGCCGCGGACGGGGTGGTGGTGGCGTCACCCGTCTACAACGCCGCCTACAGCGGTCTGCTGAAGACCTTCCTCGACGTGCTGCCCCGCTCCGCACTGGCGGGCAAGACGGTGCTGCCGGTGATGACCGGCGGGAGCCTCGCCCACGCCCTCGCCCCCGACTACGCGCTGCGGCCGGTACTGACGGCGCTCGGCGCGCGGTACGTCGTCCGCGGCGCCTTCGTCCTCGACGGGGCGATCGAGCCGCGTGACGGCGGTCCGCCGAGGCTGGCGCCGGATGCCGCGCCCCGGCTGGAGCGGGCGGTGGCGGACTTCCTGGCCGCGCTGCCGTCCGAAGCCCCCGGTGAGCTGCCCACGGCCGGGCGGTCCGGCCCCGGCGCCCTCGCGCGGAGGTGACGCAGGCGGCCCCCGACGATCCGGGGGCCGCCTGCGGCGATGGGCCGGGACTGCTCAGGACTCGCGCCGCTCCTCTTCGTCGGCGCTGTGCGGCAGGGTGATCCCGTGCTGGGCGGCGAGCCGCAGGAGTCCGGCGATCCGGCCCTCGTACGCCTGGACGCCGTCGGCGTCCTCCTCGGTCCGGGCCGCCGCGAGTTCCTTGCGGGCCTGGGCGAGCTGCTCACGCAGCTCCTGGTCGAACATCGCTGTCATTGCCGGCCTCCACACCGGTCGGTGCCGCTCCAGGGAATGCTCGGGGCAGTTCAGAGTCTACGAAGATGAAGAACTCTTCAAGTCCCGCCCCCGTGGCGCCCGGGTGGCGTTTCCCGTGGCCCGCCGGCACCGGCGTCCACCGGTCCCGCCGCCTATCGCTCCCGGGGCGCCGCCGGGTGCTGCCGGTGTGCCGCCGGGGCGTGCGGCGGGCTCGCGTGCGCCCTTGTTGTGCTAGCACTTCAGCGCTAGCTTGAATTTCATGGGTAAGAAACAGCTGAACGTCCGGGTGGACGCCACCACCGCGGAGATGGCCCGGGAGCGGGCGGAACAGCAGGGGATCAGCATGAACCAGTACATCGAGCGCCTGGTCCAGCAGGACATGGGCGAGGCCGGGCGGGCGTTCGTCGACGCCGCCGCGCAGTTCATGAAGGAGTACGAGACGGCCTTCCTCGCCGAGTTCGGCGAGCGCGGCGACCTTCAGGACGTGCGCCGTTGAACCTGGAGGTCGACCTCTCGTGGCTGCTCATGACAGCCGAGCAGTACACACCCGGTGATCCGCAGGTCACCGACTACGGATCGCTGCTCGCGGCGGTCGCCCGCCATCAGGCCGAGATCTTCGACATCGCCGTCTATCCCGAACCGCAGGACCGCGCCGCCGCCCTGATGCACCAGCTCATCCGGGTGCCGGCCCTGGAGAAGACCAACGAACTGTTCGCCACCGCCGTCGCCTACGCCTACCTGGTGGCCAGCGGCTGCACGGTCGCGACCACCGCCCGCGAGGTGCGCAGCCTCGCCCGGGCCATCCGCGAGGGGCGGCTCGGCGTGTCCGGCGTCGCCGAGCGGCTGGCCGCCTGGGTGGTGGACGAGGCCGAGGGCGAGGACGTCAGCGGTGAGGACGGCGGTGAGGACGGCGAGGAGTAGGGCCGGGGCCCGTCGGGCGGGCGTCGGACCTCGGGTGGTGGGCCTGTCGGTGCCGGCGGGCCCACCACCCGGTGTCGGGGGAGCGGACGGTCAGGCCCCGGCCGGCTCGGTCGAGGCGGGCTCCGTCGTGGCGGGCTCGATCGGGGCCGGCTCGGTCGCGGTGGCCCCGGTTGCGGGGGGCTCGGCGATCAGGGCGGTCGCGAACGGGCGGAAGCCCGCCCGGCGGTAGATCCGGGCGACGTCCTCGTCGGCGGCGGAGAGGAAGACCGTCCGCACGCCGTTCGCCCGCGCGTGCGCGACCAGCGCCGCCGTCACCGCCAGGCCGAGGCCGCGCCGGCGTGCCGACGGCAGGGTGCCGACGCCGGCCACCTCGGTGACCGTGCCGACCGGGTTGTGCTGGCCGGCGCAGAGCGCCGTACCGTCCTGGACGGCCGCGGCGAGCACGGTGCGGCCGGCGGCGATCCGCCCGGCGATCCGCGCGACCGCTCCGTCCGCCGCCAACTGCTCGGCGGCCAGGGTCAGTTCGTCCGGGCCGGCGAGGCCGAGGCCGGTGCCCGGCTCGCCGAATGCCAGGTGCGGGACGGCCGTCGCGCTCGCGAGGTCCGGGTCGCCGGGCGTCAGGACGCGCACCGACACCTCTGCGGCCGGTGCGGGCGCCGGCAGGGCGGGCTCCTCGTCCGGGCCCAGCACCAGCAGCGGGTGCTCGTGCACCGCGAGTCCGGCCCCCTCCACGGCGGAGCGCAGCAGCGGATCGTGCTCGGCCACCCACTCGAAGGCCTGCGGTGCGCCCAGCTCGCGCTGGCGGGCCAGCACGCGCAGGACGTCCTCGGCGGTGACGGCCGGGCCGGTGTGGCCGAGCGTCGGGCGGGCGTAGAACGGCCAGCCCTCGCCCTCGCGGACGAACAGGCTCAGCGGGCCGAAGTCCTCGACGCGGGCGGAGCTGCGCGGTACCGCGTCGTAGTAGCGCTCGATCTCGTCGAGGAGGGCGCGGCTGGCGGGATCAAGATCGACAGAAGTCACGCCGTGCATCCAAGCAGGCCTGTCGCGTTCCTGCCAGCGCTTTGCGGCAGGCCGGTGTGCGGACGGTCGGTGTGCGGACGGTCCCGCGCGCCGGGGGCCCGGGCATTTCGGACCGATTGTTGCCGAATGCTTACAGGCCGGGCGATCTTGCGTGCAAGCCCCGTGGCATCCTGGGGCTTTTACAGCTCCGCCGGATGCGACGGCGGACGCCGGCACGGGGAGAGGCGAGGGGGATGACAGGCTCATGAGGCTCTGCTTTCTGGTCGAGGAGCACTACCGGCACGACGGCATGCCGCTCGACGTGGTGCGCCAACTCACCGCCTGGGGACACCGGGTGGACGTGCTGCGCCCCGGGAACTCGCTGATGGCGATCTCCGAGGCGGTGCGGGCCGGCAGCCATGACGCCTGGGTGCTCAAGACCGTCTCCGGCGGCCCCGGCCTGACCCTCCTGGAGGCGGCCGCCGCCGTCGGTCTCACCACCGTCAACGACGTCCGTTCCATCCGCGGCGTCCGGGACAAGGCGCTCGCCGCGGTGATCGCGCGCACCCGGGGCCTGCCCGTCCCGGTGACCTACGCCGCCGCCCGCTGGGAGCGGCTCGCCGAGATCCCGGCCTCCGAATACCCCCTGGTGGTCAAGCCCGCCGACGGCAGCTCCGGGCGGGCCGTGCGGCTCGTCCCCACCCCCGACCACCTCGTCGCACTCGGCCCCGAACTGGCCGGTGAGGGCCTGCTGATCGCCCAGCCCTACGTGCCCAACTCCGGCACCGACCTCAAGGTCTACTGCGTCGACGGCGAGCTCTACGCGACCGAGCGCTGCTCCCCGCTCCACCCCGGCCAGGGCGTGCGCGAGCGGCAGGTGCCGCTCGGCGGCGACGTCGCGCGGATCGCCGCCCAGGTCGGCGAGGTCTTCGGCCTCGACCTCTACGGAGTCGACGTACTGCTCGGTCCGGACGGACCGGTCGTCGTCGACATCAACGACTTCCCCAGCTTCCGCCAGGTGCCGGACGCGGTCGCCCGGGTCTCCCGCGCCGTGCTGCGGCTGGCCCGCACCGGCACCGCGGTCTCCGCTCCGGCGCCCGCGCTGGTCCAGGAGCCGACCGCGTCGGCGACGGAGCCGGTGCGGCTGCCCGCGCAGGGCGCGGCCGTGGGCGTGGGCGGCGCGGGGCTGATCGACGGCCTGGGCCGCACCGACCTCGTCAACGGCGCGGTGGGCGGCGCGATATGAGGATCTGCCTGCTCACCTCCGACCCCGGCCACCCGGTCCTCGCCGCCACCGCCGCCCTGCTGGCCCCCCACCACCGGGTCGAGAGCCTCGACCCCGACGGCGGTGACGCCCCGCCCGCCGAACTCCTCGGCCCCGGCCCGCTCGCCGACGTCTACCTGCTCAAGTCCCACACCCCGCGGGGCCTCGCGCTCGCCCGCCACCTGGAGGAGCGCGGCGCCCCCGTCGTCAACTCGGCCGCCGCGACCGCGTTCTGCCAGGACCGTACGGGCATGGCCGAGCTCGCCCACCGGTCCGGCCTGCCGTTCGCCGACACCCGCACCGCCGCCACCATCGCCGAACTGCCCGACCCCGACCACCCGCTGGTGATCAAGAGCCGGCACAGCCGCCGGGGCGACCTCGTCGCCCGCGTCGACGACGCCGCCGGGCTGCGCGCCCTCGCCGACCAGTGGCCCGACGAACCCGTGGTGGCCCAGCCCTACCTGGCGGGCACCGGCTGGGACCAGAAGATCTGGGTCGTCGCCGGCCAGGTGTTCTGCGCCCGCCGACGCTCCGAACTCGCCGAACCCGCCGCCGAACCCGCCGACGGCGGGGCGTTCGGCCCCCGGGAACTGCCCGCCGACCGCGCCGAGCTGGCCCGCCGGGTCGGCGAGGTCTTCGGCCTCGACGTCTACGGCGTCGACCTGCTCGACGGCCGCGCCGAACCGGTGATCGTCGACATCAACGCCTTCCCCGGCATCCGCGGCCAGGCCGGCGCCCCCGAAGCCCTCGCCGCGCTCGCCCTGCGCGTGGCCCGGCAGGGCGGCGGCCACCGCCTCCCGGCACAGCGGGATGCGGACCGGGACACCGCCGGTCGTTAGGCTTGTCCTTTCCGGCCGGACCGCACGACCGGACGGCGAGAGAAGACGGACGTTGCTGCAGGACATCCAGCCCTACCTGGCCTGCCCGCACTGCGCGCAGGCCCTCACCCCCGACGGGCGCGCCCTGCGCTGCCCCGCCGGGCACAGCTTCGACATCGCCAAACAGGGCTACGTCAGCCTGCTCGCCGGCGACGCGCACACCGGCACCGGTGACACCGCCGACATGGTCGCCGCCCGCAGCGAGTTCCTCGCCGCCGGCCACTACCGCCCGATCGCCGACGCGCTCGCCGACGCCGCCGCGGCCGTCGCCCCCGAAGGCCTGGTCGCCGACCTCGGCGCCGGCACCGGCCACTACCTCGCCCACGTCCTGGACGCCCTGCCCGACCGGCCCGGCGCCGCCCTCGACATCTCCAAGTACGCGCTGCGCCGCGCCGCCCGGGCCCACCCCCGGATCGGCGCCGTCGTGTGCGACGCCTGGCGCCCGCTGCCCCTGCTGGACGCCGCCGCCGGCCTCGTCCTCAATGTCTTCGCGCCGCGCAACGGCCCCGAGATCCGCCGGGTGCTGCGACCCGGCGCCACCCTGCTGCTGGTCTCGCCGACCCCTCGCCACCTGCGTGAACTCGTCGGCGCGCTCGGTCTGCTCTCGGTCGACGAGGAGAAGCAGCGCCGGATCGACGAGAAGCTCGGCCCCCACCTGACCCCGGCGGGGCGACAGGAGGTCGAGTTCGGGCTGCGGCTGTCCGCCGCCGACGTCCGCACGGTCGTCGGCATGGGCCCGAGCGCCTGGCACACCGACCGGGAGCGGCTGGCCGCCCGGCTCGCCGACCTGCCGGACCCGGTCGAGGTCACCGCCTCCGTGACGGTCGCCGCCTACCGGCGCTGAGCGGGGCGCCCCTGGCCGAGGTGGTGGGGCGGGGCCGGCCTCGGGAGCACCGACTCCGGGGGCGGCGGTCGGTGGCGCCTCGTGCGGTGGCTCGCGCGGCCCGCAGTGGTTCGTGCGGCGCCCCGCGCGGTGCCGTGTGCGGCGCCTCATTGGGATGAATCTGGCGGGCAGGCACGTTTCTGCCGCCCGAGCGGCGGCTAACGTCCGACGGGTGAACCGCGACGCCACCCGGCCCGCCGTGCCGGCCCACCCCCATCAGCGGACCCCGGACCCCGGCCCGCCGCCCGTGCAGCGCCCCACCGTCGAGGAGATCCGGCTCACCTCGTTCAAGTCCTACCGGCGCGCGGTCCTGCCGCTCGCGCCCCTCACCGTGCTCCACGGGCCCGCCGGCGTCGGCAAGTCCAACGCCCTCGACGCCCTCGCGGTCCTGTCCCGGCTCGCCCTCGGCGAGGAGATCACCGACTCCCTCGACGGCCTGCCCGGTCTCGGCGGTCCCCTGGCCACGCCCGTCCGCGGCGGCCTCGCAGGCTGCGTCCCGCACGGCCGCGACGCCCTCATCCTCGGCTGCACCGTCCGCTCCGACGAGGGGCCGATCCGGCTGGAACTCGTCATCCGCACCGACGGCCCGGTCCGGATCGCCCGCGAGCAGCTCACCCTCGACGGCCGGACCCTCGTCGAAACCGGCGAGCAGGACCTCCGCCGGCACCGCGTCAACGTCGGCTGGCACAACGACACCCGGCAGGGCGACATCCGCGCCCCCTTCCCCAACACCACCCTGATCACCGCCCAGATCCCCCTGCGGGTCGCCGGATCCTCGGCCGGCGAACGCACGGTGCTGGCCGCCACCGAACAGGTGCTCACCGCGCTGCGCGAGGTCTTCCCCGTCCACCCCGTGCCCGGGCTGATGCGCGACTGGGCCCGCCCCGACCCGCAGGCCCGCCTGCTCAGCACCGCCGCCAACATCTCCGCCGTGATCGCCCGGCTCAGCAACGAATGCGGCCGCCGCTACGGCCAACTGCTCCGCGTCGTCCAGTCCGCCGCCCCGCACCCCCTGCTCGGACTCGACCTCGCCCACCGCGGCGCCGGCGCCGACGAACGGGTCCTCGCCGTCTTCGACGAAGGCGTCCTCGGCCGTACCGGCGCGGACCAGGCCTCCGACGGCATGCTGCGCCACCTCGCGTTCGCCGCCGTCCTGCTCACCGGCGCCGGGGTGCTCGACCTCGACGTGGCCGCCGAGGTGCCCTGGGCGCACCGGCAGCTCACCGTGCTGGCCGAGGACCTCGGCGCCGGGCTCGGCACCGAACAGGCGGCCTCGCTGCTGCGGCTGGCCCGGGAGATGGCCGGGCGCAACCAACTGCGGGTACTGGCCGCCCTCCAGGAGCCGGCCGCGGCGCGGGAGGCGCTGGGCGGGCCCGGCGAGCTGCCGCCGGAGGTCGCCCTCGTCGAGTGCCGGCGCGACCCGGGCTCCGGACACACCGTGCTGCGCACGGAGACCGCGCGGGTACCGGCCCAGGCCGCGCGCGGGGAGGGGGCGGCGCTGGGGCCGGGTGCGCGTGCGGGCTCGGGTTCGCGGCCGGGGCCGGGGCCGGGGCCGGGGCCGGGGCCGGGTTTGGGGGCGTCGGGCGCTTAGGGGGTCGGGGGTTCGCCCGACGGGCGGGCGCGGCCCCGGATGCGGTAGACCTGGGCGGGTGAGCGAACGAGAGACGGAACCTGCGGACCCGACCCTGGAGAGCCTGCGGCAGCGGCTGACGGAGTTCGCCGCGGCGCGCCGCTGGGAGCCCTTCCACACGCCCAAGAACCTGGCCGCGGCGCTGACCGTGGAGGCCGGGGAGCTGCTGGAGATCTTCCAGTGGCTCACCCCCGAGCAGGCCGCCTCGGTGATGTCCGAACCGGACACTGCGCACCGGGTGCGGGACGAGGTCGCCGACGTCCTCGCGTACCTGCTGCAGTTCTGCACGGCGGTGGGCGTGGACCCGCTGACCGCCCTGGCCGCCAAGATCGAGCGCAACGAGCTGCGCTTCCCGGCACCCGGGGGCGGGGCGCGGCCGGGGGCGGGGCCCGGGGCCTGAGCCTCGGCCGGGGCCTGGGGGAGGGTGCCGTCGGCCCGTGCGTCGGCCCCGGCGCCCGGGCGGTGTCAACCGGGGGAGGGGCGACCAACCCCTGCGAGGGACAAGAGTTGTCCACAGCCCCGGGGTTGTCCACAGCTTCCGAAGAGGTGGCCGCGCCGATCCCTTCGTCGGCGCACGCTTTCGCCGTGACCAGGTGCCCACTCGTCGCACGACCGGGTGAGCACGGTGAGAACGTGTGGAAGGGGTCCTCCGATGGAGGCGCTGCGACTGATCAAGACGACCCGGCACGCCCTGGCCGAGGCCAGGAACGTGCCCGACGTGCTGCTGGAGGCGCGGCAGGCTGCGCTGCTCACCGAGGCGGTGGGCGCCCGGCTGGCGGAGCTGGACGAGGCCGGGCCGGACGACCCCGAGCTGGCCGGCCTCGGCCAGCAGCTGGCCGAGGCCGGTGCCCACGCGGCCGGGTGTCTCGACCGGTCCTCGGGTGACTCGTCCGCCCTGCTGGGGCTGGGCATCGGTGGGCGCGCCGGGCGGCTGACCGAGCTCGGGGCCGTCGGCCCCGCCCTGGAGGAGCTCCTCGGCCTGCTCCAGGACGTCGGCGAGACGCTCGTGGTGCTGGCCTGCGGAGCCGAGACCGAGAGCCTCTACTGGACGTGCATCGACGGGGTCGATGCCGGCTCCGAGTGCAAGGACGTGGTGGGCCGGCTGCGGGAGGCCGTCCGACGGGCCGAGAGCGGTGCGGAGGCGGCGGGTGGTGCGGTCGCTCCACCGCCGCCCCCGGTACCGGCGGCCGAACCGGGATCGCCCTTACTGGTGGTCCGGCTCGGCCCGCCGGGGGACGGCGGGCCGGGGCGGGAGGCCCTGCGGCCGGACTACCGGATGCCGGGCCCGGCCGGTGCGCCGGAGGTGTCCGTGCCGGTGGGGTAGGCGGCCGGGGCGGTGCTCCGCGCACCTGAC
The DNA here is from genome assembly GCF_042882445.1 of Kitasatospora sp. NPDC058218. NCBI lineage: Bacteria > Bacillati > Actinomycetota > Actinomycetes > Kitasatosporales > Streptomycetaceae > Kitasatospora > Kitasatospora sp. NPDC058218. The sequence goes on from NZ_JBHVWC010000067.1 coordinate 34,481, forward strand.
GACCGCAGGTCGGCGAGGTCCGCGGTCACCGAGGCGAGCAGCTCCTGCATCTGTTCCAACAGACTCTTCGGGGTGGCGGTGCAGGCCGGCCCTCCGGCAGCCGACCGTGCGGGGTTGCTGGGGGACTGCGGCGCGGCAGGTGCCTCGGACCAGGGTTCGGACATGAGGGGACCTCTTCGGATCGGTGGTGCGGCATCAGGCGGTCGGCGACAGGCCGGCCGGCGAAGCGGGGTTGCTGCGGCGCCTCGCCGGCGGGTCCGACGCCCCGCCGCAGCAACCAACGAACCCGCTGCGGACGGGTCACCGGCCACCACCCGATGCGGTCCAACTCCCGTCGGCGGTAAGCCTCCCGGGTGAGCCGGGGTTGCCGCCGGGGAGCCGCCTCGGCTAGGCGCCGGCCGGTGCGGCCCCCGGGGGGAGCCGAGGCGGGTGCGGGGCCGAGCCCGGGCCGGTACACCGGTTCCTGTTCACCTGGGCCGGTCCGCCGGTCCGCCGGTCCGCCGGTCCGCCGGTCCGCCGGTCCGCCGGTCCGTCGGCTCTCGGTTCTCGGTGCCTGGCCGCCCAGGGCCCGGCCGCTGATGCGGCTCCACGTGCCCGGACCGATGTGCCCGGACCGATGCGCGCGAGTCGGTGACTGCGGTCTGCGCAGGGTCGACGGGTGGGGCTGCGCGGCACGGGTCCACCGGTGGCAGGGCTGTCCGGCGCCGGCCCGGCACGGTGCCGGGCAGCGGGGGAGAGGGCCTCGGGGAGGCGAGGAGTGGGAGGGGTGGGGGTGGGCCCCGAAGCCGGGCAGAAGCGAACCCGGGAAAGTCCCCCCAGAACAGCCGAAAGCCCCGGCGCCGCCGAAGCGGCGCCGGGGCCCGAGACCTCGAAGGAGGCGATCAGTTGTGCGCGTGCAGCTCGGCGTTCAGACCGCCCCAGGAGCCGGAGCGGGCGATGACCTCGACCGTGCCGGTCTGCGAGTTGCGGCGGAAGAGCAGGTTGTCCTGGCCGGACAGCTCCACCGCCTTCGCCACCTTGCCGTCCGGGGTGGTCACCCGGGTGCCGGCGGTGACGTAGAGGCCGGCCTCGACCACGCAGTCGTTGCCCAGCGAGATGCCGATGCCGGCGTTGGCGCCGAGCAGGCAGCGCTCGCCGACCGCGACGACCTGCTTGCCGCCGCCCGACAGGGTGCCCATGATCGAGGAGCCGCCGCCGATGTCGCTGTGGTCACCGACCACGACGCCCGCGCTGATCCGGCCCTCCACCATGGAGGTGCCCAGGGTGCCGGCGTTGAAGTTGACGAAGCCCTCGTGCATCACGGTGGTGCCGACGGCCAGGTGCGCGCCGAGCCGGACGCGGTCGGCGTGCGCGATGCGCACGCCGGAGGGGGCGACGTAGTCGGTCATCCGGGGGAACTTGTCGATCCCGTACACGGCGAGCTGGCCGCCCTGGGCGCGGACCGCCAGGCGGGCCTGCTCGACCTTGTCCACCTGCACCGGGCCGATGCTGGTCCACGCCACGTTGGCGAGCAGCCCGAACAGGCCGTCCAGGTTCTGGCCGTGCGGCTGCACCAGACGGTGGCTCAGCAGGTGCAGGCGCAGGTAGGCGTCGTGCGCGTCGATCGGCTTCTCGTCGAGCGAGGCGATCGTGGTGCGCACGGCGACCACCTCGACGCCGCGGCGCGCGTCGGCGCGCAGCGCCTCGGCGGCCCCGGCGCCCAGCTCGGTCTCGGCCTGCTCGGCGGTCAGGCGGACGGTGCCGGCCGGGCCGGGCTCGGCGGCCAGCACGGGGGCGGGGTACCAGGTGTCGAGGATGGTGCCGTCGGCGGCGATGGTGGCCAGACCGGCAGCGACGGCGCCGCTTGCGAGGGAGGTGGATTCTGCAGTCACATCGTGCACGTTAACGAATGCGGGCCGCCGGTGCCGAACACGCTCACCGTGCGGACGGGGCGGCGGGCCGTCCCGGGCCGCGACGGCGCTGCGGCCGGCGGCGGCGGAGACGCGTGCCGCGGCAGGTCACCGCAGGGGTCCGCCAGGGGGCCGTGCCGCTCCCGGCCGCGCAAAACCCGGTGCTCGGCGGGCGGGTGCTGGGCAATACTCGGGCTGGTGTTCATGTCGATCTCCACCACCGGTACTGCCGAGAGCCCGGCCACCGACCTCGGTTTCCTGCTGCACAAGCACCCCGGCAAGGTCCAGCGGTTCGGGACGTCGCACGGCGAGGCCCACGTCTTCTACCCGGAGGCGGGCGACGAGCTCTGCACGGCCGCGCTGCTGCTCGACATCGACCCGATCGCGCTGGTCCGCAGGGGCCGGGGCAAGGGTCGGGGCGGCTCGCCGGACTTCGCGCTCGCGCAGTACGTCAACGACCGCCCCTACGCCGCGTCCTCGCTGCTCGCGGTGGCCCTGCGGACGGTGTTCCGCACGGCGATGAAGGGTGTCTGCGAGACCCGCCCCGGGCTGGCCGACCGGCCCCGGCCGCTGCGGATCGCGCTGCCCGCCGTGCCCGCCAACGGCGCGGGCGAGGGCGGCGGGCCGGCGATGGTGGCCCGGCTCTTCGAGCCGCTGGGCTGGCAGGTCGAGGCGGTGGCGATCCCGCTGGACGAGTCGTTCCCCGAGTGGGGCGAGTCCCGCTACGTGCGGATCGAGCTGGCCTCCGCCACCGTCCGCCTCGCCGACGCGCTCCAGCAGCTCTACGTCCTGCTGCCGGTGCTCGACGGTGCCAAGCACTACTGGGTCGCCCCGGACGAGGTCGACAAGCTGCTCGCCGCCGGCGAGGGCTGGCTGGCCGATCACCCGGAGCAGGCCCTGATCGCCCGTCGGTACCTCGCGCGACGCTGGTCGCTCACCCGGACCGCGATCGAGCGCCTGGAGCTGGCCCGGCTCGCCGAGGCCGACGACCGCGAGGTCGAGGAGATCGATAACGCGGTCGAGGACACCGACCGTTCCGAGCCCGGGGCGGCGGACCGGCCCGGAGCCGAGCCGGCCGGGGAGGGACCGGCGCAGGACGGGGCCCCGTCGAAGCAGCCCTCGCTCGCCGAACAGCGCCGGGAGGCGATCCTGGCCGCCCTGCGCGAGGTCGGGGCGGCCCGGGTGGCCGACCTCGGCTGCGGGCAGGGCGAGCTGATCGGCGCGCTGCTCAAGGACGCCCGGATCACCGAGGTGCTCGGCGTGGACGTGTCCGCCCGGGCGCTGTCGGCGGCCGCCCGCAAGCTGCGGTTGGAGCGGATGCCGGAGCGTCAGGCAGCCCGGGTCAAGCTGGTCCAGGGCGCGCTGACGTACACCGACGCGCGGCTGAAGGGCTTCGACGCGGCGGTGCTCTGCGAGGTGATCGAGCATCTGGACCTGCCCCGGTTGCCGGCCCTGGAGTACGCGGTACTCGGGGCGGCCCGTCCGGCGGCGGTCGTCGTGACCACGCCGAACGCCGAGTACAACGTCCGTTGGGAGAGCCTGCCGGCCGGCCACGTCCGGCATGCCGACCACCGCTTCGAGTGGGATCGTGAGCAGTTCCGCGCCTGGGCCGAGCGGGTGGCGCGGACGTACGGCTACACCGTCGTGATCCGTCCGGTCGGACCGGAGGACCCTGAAGTGGGGCCGCCGACCCAGCTCGCGCTGTTCCGCATCGGCACCACGCCCGAGCCCACGACCGAGCCCCCGGCCACCGACGACGCACCTGTCCGCACGACGCCCGAAGGGGGCGAGCCCCGATGACGACCGACGACGACGCACAGTCCCCGAGCCCCACCGGGGCCACACCCACCGAGCCGGCCGCCATCGAGCCGGCCGCCATCGAGCCAGCCAACGCCCCCGCCCCCGCCTCCGCCCCCGTGAAGGCGCGCCGCCTCCCGGTGACCGACGTCTCCCTCGTCGTCCTGATCGGCACCAGCGGCGCGGGCAAGTCCAGCTTCGCCCGCAAGCACTTCCTGCCCACCCAGGTGATCTCCTCCGACTTCTGCCGCGGCCTGGTGGCCGACGACGAGAACGACCAGTCCGCCTCCGCCGAGGCCTTCGACGTACTGCACTACATCGTCGGCAAGCGCCTGGCCGCCGGCCGGCTGACCGTCGTGGATGCGACCAACGTCCAGTCGGAGGCCCGCAAGCAGCTGGTCCGGATCGCCCGCGACCACGACGTGCTGCCGATCGCGATCGTGCTGGACGTCCCGCCGGGCGTCTGCGCCGAGCGCAACCGGTCCCGGCCCGACCGCCAGCTGCCCGCGCACGTGGTCCCGCGCCAGCACCGCGAGCTGCGCCGTTCCGTGCGGGGTCTGGAGCGCGAGGGCTTCCGCAAGGTGCACGTCCTGCGTGGCGAGGCCGAGGTCGAGGCCGCCGAGATCGTGCCGGAGAAGCGCTTCAACGACCTGCGCCACCTCACCGGCCCGTTCGACATCGTGGGGGACATCCACGGCTGCCGCTCCGAGCTGGAGACCCTGCTCACCCGTCTCGGCTACGCCCTCGCGCGGGACGACGCCGGCCGCCCGGTGGACGCCGTCCACCCCGAGGGCCGCACCGCCGTCTTCGTCGGCGACCTGGTCGACCGCGGCCCGGACACGCCGGGTGTGCTGCGCCTGGTGATGGGCATGGTCGCGGCCGGCCACGCGGTCTGCGTGCCGGGCAACCACGAGAACAAGCTCGGCCGCGCGATGGACGGCAAGAAGGTCACCGTCTCGCACGGCCTCCAGGAGTCGCTGGACCAGCTGGCGGGGGAGTCGGAGGAGTTCCGTGCCGAGGTCCGGGCGTTCATGCGCGGCCTGGTCAGCCACTACCTGCTGGACGGCGGCGCCCTGGTGGTCTGCCACGCGGGCCTGCCGGAGAAGTACCACGGCCGGGCCTCCGGCCGGGTCCGCTCGCACGCGCTGTACGGGGACACCACCGGTGAGACCGACGAGTACGGCCTGCCGGTGCGCTACCCGTGGGCGGAGGAGTACCGCGGTAAGGCCCTGGTGGTCTACGGCCACACGCCGGTGCCGGTGGCGAGCTTCCTCAACAACACCATCTGCCTGGACACCGGCTGTGTCTTCGGCGGCAGCCTGACCGCGCTGCGCTACCCGGAGCGCGAGCTGGTGAGCGTCGAGGCGGAGCAGGAGTGGTACGCGCCGGTCCGGCCGATGAGCACGGACGCGCCGGGCTCGCGCGAGGGCCGTCCGCTGGACCTCGCGGACGTGGCCGGCCGTCGGGTGGTCGAGACCGCGCTGCACGGCCGGATCGCCGTTCGGGAGGAGAACGCGGCGGCCGCGCTGGAGGTGATGAGCCGGTTCGCGATCGACCCCCGGCTGCTCGCCTATCTGCCACCGACCATGGCGCCGAGCGCGACCTCGCGCCGTCCCGGCTACCTGGAACACCCGGAGGAGGCCTTCTTCGCCTACCGCGAGGACGGCGTCCGCCAGGTGATCTGCGAGGAGAAGCACATGGGCTCCCGCGCGGTGGTGCTGGTGGCCCGGGACGACACGGCGCTGGAGAAGCGGTTCGGGCTGGCCGGCCCGGGGGCGATCTGGACCCGCACCGGTCGGGCGTTCCTCGGTGACGACGGCCTGACCGCCGCCGTCCTGGGCCGGTTGCGGGCCGCGGCGGAGCGCTCCGGGCTCTTCGACGAGCTGCGGACCGGCTGGCTGCTGCTGGACGCCGAGCTGATGCCGTGGTCCCTCAAGGCCACCGAACTGCTGCGCCGCCAGTACGCGGCGGTCGGTGCGGCGGCGCGCGCGGCGCTGCCGCAGGTGCTCACCGCACTGGAGCGGGCGGCCGACCGCGGGCTCGACCTCTCCGCGTTGACGGCCCGCCAGCGGCGGCGCGCCGCCGACGCTCAGGCGTTCACCGAGGCGTACCGGCGGTACTGCTGGCCGACCGAGGGCCTGTCGGGCATCCGGCTGGCGCCGTTCCAGGTGCTGGCAGCCGAGGGGGCGAACCTCGCGGTGCGCCCGCACGACGAGCACCTCGCCTGGATCGACGGCCTGGTCGACGCCGACCACGCGGCCGAGCCGCAGGCCCCGGTCCTGCACCGGACCGGCCGGCTGCTGGTGGACACCGGTGACGAGGCGTCCGTCGCCGCGGCCGTCGCCTGGTGGGAGGAGCTCACCGGGGCGGGCGGTGAGGGCATGGTGGTCAAGCCGCTGGCGTCGCCGGCCCGGGGCAAGGCCGGGGAGGGTCGCCCGGGCGGGCTGATCCAGCCCGGGGTCAAGGTCCGCGGCCGCGAGTACCTGCGGATCATCTACGGGCCGGACTACACCGAGTACCTGGACCAGCTGCGGCAGCGCTTCCTCGGGCACAAGCGCTCGCTGGCGCTGCGCGAGTACGCGCTCGGTCTGGAGGCGCTGGACCGGCTGGCGGCGGGTGAGCCGCTCTGGCGGGTGCACGAGCCGGTCTTCGCCGTCCTCGCGCTGGAGTCCGAGCCGGTCGACCCCCGGCTCTAGGCAGGTCGCTTCCGGGAGACCCCCGGCCCCTCTCTTGGGCCGGGGGTCTCCCCGGGCCGGCCGCCTTCCGGGGCGGGCCCCGCCAGGAGGACGCCGGGAGGGCCCCGCGGTCACCCCGTGGGGCCCTCCCCGGTCCCGGCCCGGTACCGTCGCCGGTCCCGGCACGTCCCGAGGCAGTGGAGCCCTGAAGCGCCCGGGCTCGCCGGCCTCCCCGGCCCCGAAGCCCGGGGCGCGCAACCCCTGCCACGCCGAGGCATCGCGAAGTCTTTGCATAGAAATTCCGAGCATCGTATATAATTGCCACTTCGCCGTTTGTCCACGTCACCCCAGGAGCCCGGCATGGCGTTCAACCTCCGGAACAGGCACTTCCTCAAGGAGCTCGACTTCACTCCCCAGGAGTTCCGCTTCCTGGTGGACCTCGCCGCCCGGCTCAAGGCGGCGAAGTACGCGGGCACCGAGCAGCCCCGGCTGCGCGGCAAGAACATCGCGCTGATCTTCGAGAAGACCTCCACCCGGACGCGCTGCGCCTTCGAGGTCGCCGCCCACGACCAGGGCGCCACCACCACGTACCTGGACCCGTCCGGTTCGCAGATCGGCCACAAGGAGTCGATCAAGGACACCGCGCGGGTGCTCGGCCGGATGTTCGACGGCATCGAGTACCGGGGGCACGGTCAGGAGGTCGTCGAGGAGCTGGCCGCCCATGCCGGCGTCCCGGTCTGGAACGGCCTGACCGACGAGTGGCACCCCACCCAGCTGCTCGCCGATGTGCTGACCATCCAGGAGCACACCACCAAGCCGCTGAACGAGGTGGCCCTCGCCTACCTCGGCGACGCCCGCTCCAACATGGGCAACTCGCTGCTGGTCACCGGCGCCCTGCTCGGCATGGACGTCCGGATCGTCGCGCCCCGGGCGCTCTGGCCCGCCGAGGACGTCCGGAAGGCGGCCGACGTACTCGCCGAGTCGACCGGCGCCCGGATCACCCTCACCGAGGACGTCGACGCGGGCGTGGCCGGCGCCGACTTCCTCTACACCGACGTCTGGGTCTCGATGGGCGAGCCCAAGGAGGTCTGGGTCGAGCGGATCGAGCTGCTCAAGCCGTACCAGGTGTCGATGGACACCGTCCGGGCGACCGGCAACCCGGCCGTGAAGTTCCTGCACTGCCTGCCCGCCTTCCACGACCTGGGCACGGTGGTCGGGCGGCAGCTGCACGAGACGACCGGGATGGCCGAGCTGGAGTGCACCGACGAGCTGTTCGAGTCGAAGCACTCCATCGTCTTCGACCAGGCGGAGAACCGCCTGCACACCATCAAGGCCGTGCTGGTCGCGACCCTCGGGGCCTGAGGCCCGGGCCGGCCCGGCCCGGGCGGTGCGTCACGGTGTCAGCTTCACGCAGGCGGCCCGGTCGCCCGCGGCGTGCCGGCCCGCCGGGGTGCCCGCATGGAGGACCACCGAGCGGGCCTCGCCCGGCCGGGGGTGCCAGGCCACCGAGGCGGCGGCCGCGCCGGTGCCCCGGCCGTCGGTGCGCAGCGTCAGCCGCAGCTCGTTGCGGTCGTTGGCGTAGGCGGGATCGGTGGACGGCTGCACCGGGTCCGCGACGTGCTGGTAGTGCGGGCCGGAGGCGGCCGGATCGGACCCGCACGTGCCGGTGTGCAGGTGTGCCGGGAACTCGTGGTCCGGGGCGAGTCCGGCCGTGGTCAGGGTCAGCAGCGTCCGCCCGGGGACCGAGCGGTCGACCACCACGCGGACGTGCGAGCCGTACGGCACCAGGTCCGCGGCGTGGCTGATCGCGGTCGGTGGGACGAAGGCCGAGGCCGGGTCGAAGTCGGCCTCGACCACCGAGACCAGCGGGCCCCCGGAGCCCTGGGCGGCCTGGGCGGGGGAGGTGGCCGGGGCGGCCGCGGCGGCGGTGGGCGCCAGCAGGGCGAGCGGGAGCAGGGCGGCGGCGATCGGACTGGGCATCGGCGGGCCTTCCAGGGGCAGACGGAGCGGGACGCCCTGCTCAACGGCGGCCCGTGCCGAACGGACACCCCCGGGACGCGCCCGGTCCCCCGGGGGACCGTCCACCGTTGGATGTCTGCCCTTGGGGGCCTCGTCACGGGGGGTTCGAAAGGGATGTGCCGGGCGCGGGCAGCGTGGAGGTGGTGCCGACGTGGCGGACGCGCCGCCATGCACTATGGTTTATCTCGACATCGAGATAACTGCCCATTACTATATATCTCGACATCAAGATACTTGCCGAGAGGCGCTCACCGGCGGTGCGGGCAAGGTTGGCCTAAGTAAGGCTGACCTTACCACCGTGGCGGCCGGATACCGCACGAAGCACCTAGAAGGAGTCAGTCGTGTCCGCGAACAGCTTCGACGCCCGCAGCTCGCTGCAGGTGGGCGACGAGTCGTACGAGATCTTCAAGCTCTCCGCCGTCGAGGGTTCCAAGCGGCTGCCCTACAGCCTCAAGGTGCTGCTGGAGAACCTGCTCCGCACGGAGGACGGCGCGAACATCACCGCCGACCACATCCGCGCGCTCGGCAACTGGGACGCCGACGCCCAGCCGAGCCAGGAGATCCAGTTCACTCCGGCCCGTGTGATCATGCAGGACTTCACCGGTGTGCCGTGCGTGGTCGACCTCGCCACCATGCGTGAGGCCGTCAAGGAGCTGGGCGGCGACCCGGCCAAGATCAACCCGCTGGCCCCGGCCGAGCTGGTCATCGACCACTCCGTCATCGCCGACAAGTTCGGCACCCCGGACGCCTTCGTCCAGAACGTCGAGATCGAGTACGGCCGCAACAAGGAGCGCTACCAGTTCCTGCGCTGGGGCCAGACCGCGTTCGACGAGTTCAAGGTCGTCCCGCCCGGCACCGGCATCGTCCACCAGGTGAACATCGAGCACCTGGCCCGCACCATCATGGTCCGGGGCGGCCAGGCCTACCCCGACACCTGCGTCGGCACCGACTCGCACACCACCATGGTCAACGGCCTGGGCGTGCTGGGCTGGGGCGTCGGCGGCATCGAGGCCGAGGCCGCGATGCTCGGCCAGCCGGTCTCCATGCTGATCCCGCGCGTGGTCGGCTTCAAGCTCAACGGCCAGCTGCCGGCCGGCACCACCGCCACCGACCTGGTGCTCACCATCACCGAGATGCTGCGCAAGCACGGTGTGGTCGGCAAGTTCGTCGAGTTCTACGGCGAGGGCGTCACCGCGATCCCGCTGGCCAACCGCGCCACCATCGGCAACATGTCGCCGGAGTTCGGCTCGACCTGTGCGATCTTCCCGATCGACGCCGAGACCATCAGCTACCTGAAGCTCACCGGCCGCAGCGAGCAGCAGCTCGCCCTGGTCGAGGCGTACGCCAAGGAGCAGGGCCTCTGGCACGACCCGTCGGTCGAGCCGGTCTACTCCGAGTACCTGGAGCTGGACGTCTCCACCGTCGTCCCGTCGATCTCCGGCCCGAAGCGCCCGCAGGACCGCGTGATCCTGGCCGAGGCCGCCACCAAGTTCGCCGAGGCGCTGCCGACCTACTCGGCCGAGGCCTCGAAGCCGACCGCGGTGACCGCCCCCGACGGTTCGACCTACGAGATCGACAACGGCGCGGTCGTGATCGCCTCGATCACCTCCTGCACCAACACCTCCAACCCCTCCGTCATGCTGGGCGCCGCCCTGCTGGCGAAGAAGGCCGTGGAGAAGGGCCTGACCGTCAAGCCCTGGGTCAAGACCACCCTGGCCCCCGGGTCCAAGGTCGTCATGGACTACTACGAGAAGGCCGGCCTGCTCCCGTACATGGAGAAGCTGGGCTTCAACCTGGTCGGCTACGGCTGCGTCACCTGCATCGGCAACTCGGGCCCGCTGCCCGAGGAGGTCTCGGCCGCCGTCAACGAGTCCGACCTGGCGGTCGTCTCGGTGCTCTCCGGCAACCGCAACTTCGAGGGCCGGATCAACCCCGACGTCAAGATGAACTACCTGGCCTCCCCGCCGCTGGTGGTCGCCTACGCCCTCGCGGGCAACATGAACATCGACATCACCCGCGACGCGCTGGGCCAGGACGCCGACGGCAACGACGTCTTCCTCGCCGACATCTGGCCGTCCGAGAAGGAGGTCGCCGACACCGTCGCCGGCTCCATCGACGAGGCCATGTTCGACAAGGGCTACCAGGACGTCTTCGCCGGTGACCACCGCTGGCAGTCGCTCCCCGTCCCGACCGGCAACACCTTCGAGTGGGACGCCGAGTCCACCTACGTCCGCAAGCCCCCGTACTTCGAGGGCATGGCCAAGACCCCGAGCCCGGTGACCGACATCGCCGGCGCCCGCGTCCTGGCCAAGCTGGGCGACTCGGTCACCACCGACCACATCTCCCCGGCCGGCAACATCAAGCCGGGCACCCCGGCGGCGCAGTACCTGACCGCCAACGGTGTGGAGAAGCGCGACTTCAACTCGTACGGCTCGCGCCGTGGCAACCACGAGGTGATGATCCGCGGCACCTTCGCCAACATCCGTCTGCGCAACCAGATCGCGCCGGGCACCGAGGGCGGCTACACCCGCGACTTCACCCAGGCCGACGCGCCGGTGTCGTTCATCTACGACGCCTCGCAGAACTACCAGGCCGCCGGCACCCCGCTGGTCGTCCTGGCCGGCAAGGAGTACGGCTCGGGCTCGTCCCGCGACTGGGCCGCCAAGGGCACCGCGCTGCTGGGCGTGAAGGCCGTCATCGCCGAGTCCTACGAGCGCATCCACCGCTCGAACCTGATCGGCATGGGCGTCCTGCCGCTGCAGTTCCCGGAGGGCCAGAACGCCGAGTCCCTCGGCCTGACCGGCGAGGAGACCTTCTCCTTCACCGGTGTGACCGAGCTCAACGAGGGCCGCACCCCGGCGACCGTCAAGGTCAAGGCCGGCGAGGTCGAGTTCGACGCGGTCGTGCGCATCGACACCCCCGGCGAGGCGGACTACTACCGCAACGGCGGCATCCTGCAGTACGTGCTGCGCAGCCTGATCGGCTGATCACCGCACGGGCGGCGGGGCCGAGGCCCCGCCGGTAAAGAGACAGTCAAGAGGCCGGATCGCGTCAACGCGGTCCGGCCTCTTGTATGTCCGGACCGAATGGACTAAACCTCTGTTTCAGCTTGGTCCAGACCATTTGACGCTGAATCAGAGAAAGCCGCAGGTCTTCTCCCATGCGCATGTTCAGTCGCACCGCCGCCCTCATCGCCGCCGCCACGGTGGCCGCCGCCCTCGCGGCCCCCACGGCCCAGGCCCACGACCGTGACCACGGCCCGAAGCTGAAGGGGCAGCGGGTCGGCTACTTCACCCAGTGGGGCGCCGACAGCTCCGCGAAGCGGGTGCAGGAGTCCGGTCAGGCCGAGAAGCTCACCGTCATCAACTACGCCTTCGGCAACGTCTCCGCCGAGGGCACCTGCTTCGAGTCCAACGAGGCCGGCCAGGGCGACGCCCTGAACGACTACCAGCGCCCGTTCTCCGCCGCCGAGTCGGTGGACGGCGTGGCCGACCGCCCCGGCCAGAAGCTCAAGGGCCACTTCAACCAGCTGCGCAAGCTCAAGGCCGAGAACCCGCAACTGAAGACGGTGATCTCGCTCGGCGGGTGGAGCTGGTCCAAGTACTTCTCGGACGCCGCCGCCACCGAGGAGTCCCGCAAGAAGTTCGTCTCCTCCTGCATCGACCTGTACATCAAGGGCAACCTGCCCCAGCTCGGCACCGCCGAGGGCGGCAAGGGCGTCGCGGCCGGTGTCTTCGACGGCATCGACCTCGACTGGGAGTACCCGGGCGGCGGCGGTGACGCCGGCAACGTGGTGCGGCCCGAGGACGGCCGCAACTTCACCCTGCTGGTGCAGGAGTTCCGGCGCCAGCTGGACCAGCTCGGCGGCCGCAAGGGCCCGCACTACCTGCTGACCGCGGCGGTGGCCGCCAACGAGACCGTGGCCGCCCGGCTGGAGCTGCCCACGCTCTCGCGCTCGATCGACTGGCTCAATCTGATGACCTACGACCTGCACGGTCCGTGGGAGGGCACCGGCCCGGCCGCCCACCACGCCAACCTGTACTCCGACCCCAAGGACCCGTCGCCGCTGCAGCGCAGCGCGGACAAGGCGGTCGACTTCTACGCCCAGCACGGTCTGCCGGGCTCCAAGACCGTGCTCGGCGTGCCGTTCTACGCCCACGGCTGGACCGGGGTGCCGGCCGGCAAGCAGGGCGGCCTGTACCAGCCGGCCACCGGGGCCACCGCCGACTTCACCTACAACGAGGTCTCCCGGCTGCCCGGCAAGGTCTACACCGACCGTGACCACGGCGCGTCCTGGAAGTACGACGGCACCACCTTCTACAGCTACGACAACGCCGAGGTGCTCACCCAGAAGGCCCGCTACACCCGGTGGAACGACCTGGCCGGGGTGATGGTCTGGTCGCTGGACGGTGACGACGCCGACGGCAGCGCGCTCGCCGCCCTGGACCGCGGCCTCCAGCGCGGCTGACCGGCACGACACGCCGGAGCCCCCCGCCGCGCGAGCACGCGCGGCGGGGGGCTCCGGTGCGGACGGGGTGCCTCAGGCGCGGTCGCAGGCCTGCGCCCGCAGCGCCCGGGCCAGGTCGTCCCGGCGCTCCAGCACGAGCCGGCGCAGCGCGGGGGCCGCGTCCGGGTGGCCGGCCAGCCAGGCGTCCGCCTCGGCCAGCGTCTCCTCGCTGATCTGGGCGTGCGGGAAGAAGCCGCCGACGATCCGCATCGCGATCTCGATGGTCCGCTCGGACCAGACCCGCTCCAGCAGCTTGAAGTACGGCGCCGCGTACAGCGCGGTCAGGTCGCGGTGCGCGGGCAGCGCGAAGCCGGCGATGTTCGCCTCGACCAGCGCGTTGGGCAGTTCGTCCGAGTCGATCACGGCGGACCAGGCGGCGGCCTTGGCCTCCGGGGTCGGCCGGGCGGCCAGGCACTGGGTGTACTGGCGCTTGCCGCTGGCGGTGTTGTCGGCCGACAGCTCCTCGGCGAGCTCCTCGTCCGAGGCCTGGCCGGCCGCGGCCAGCGCCAGCCAGAGCGCCCAGCGCAGCTCCTGGTCGACGTCCAGGCCGTCGATCCGGGCGGTGCCGGCGAGCAGGCCGCGGACCAGGCCCAGGTGCTCGGAGCCGTTGGCGGTCTGTGCCAGGAAGCGGGCCCAGGCCAGCTGGTGGTCGCTGCCGGGGGCGGCGGCGCGCAGCTCGCGCAGCGCGCCGTCGGCCAGCAGTCGGCCGCCCTCGCCGCGCCAGGCCGGGTCGGCGTACAGGTCGACGGCGCCCTTGGCCTGCAGGTGCAGCGACTGCAGCACGCCGATGTTGGACTCCTGCCCGGCGAAGCGCAGCACCAGGGCGATGTAGTCGCGGGCCGGCATCAGGCCGTCCCGGGTCAGGTTCCACACCGCGGACCAGGCGAGCGCCCGGGCCAGGTCGCCGTCGATGTCGCCGAGGCCGGCGCGCAGCGTCTCCAGCGACTCGGTGTCGAAGCGGATCTTGCAGTACGTCAGGTCGTCGTCGTTCAGCAGCACCAGCGCGGGCCGGGCCCGGCCGACGGCCTCGGCGACGACGGTGCGGGCACCGGTGACGTCCAGCTCGATCCGCTCGGTGCGCACCAGGGCGCCGTCGGCGTCCCGGTCGTAGAGGCCGACGGCGATCCGGTGCGGGCGCAGGGTGGCGCCGTTCCCGGCGTCCTGGAGGACGGCGAGTTCGGTGATCCGGCCCTCGGCGTCCACGGTGACCTGCGGGGTCAGCGAGTTGACGCCGGCGGTCTGCAGCCAGGCGGCGGCCCAGGACTTGAGGTCGCGGCCGCTGGTCTCCTCCAGGATGTCCAGCAGGTCGGCGAGTTCGGTGTTGCCGAAGGCGTGCCGCTCGAAGTAGCGGCGGGCGCCCTCGAAGAAGGCCTCCGAACCGGCGTACGCCACCAGCTGCTTGAGCACCGAGGCGCCCTTGGCGTAGGTGATGCCGTCGAAGTTGAGCTTGGCGTCCTCCAGGTCCCGGATGTCCGCGGTGATCGGGTGCGTGGTCGGGAACTGGTCCTGCCGGTAGGCCCAGGCCTTGCGCTGGTTGGCGAAGGTGACCCAGGCGGAGGAGTAGCGGGTACGGGCGCCGATCAGCGCGTAGGAGCCCATGAAGTCGGCGAACGACTCCTTCAGCCACAGGTCGTCCCACCAGCGCATGGTGACCAGATCGCCGAACCACATGTGCGCCATCTCGTGCAGGATGACGTTGGCCCGGCCCTCGTAGGCGGCGTCGGTGACCTTCGAGCGGAAGATGAACTCCTCGCGGAAGGTGACGCAGCCCGGGTTCTCCATCGCGCCGATGTTGTACTCGGGCACGAAGGCCTGGTCGTACTTGCCGAACGGGTACGGGTAGTCGAACTCCTCGTGGAAGAAGTCGAGCCCGAGCTTGGTGACGCCGAGGATCTCGTCGGAGTCGAAGTAGGGCGCGAGCGACTTGCGGCACAGCGCGGCGAGCGGGATCTCCAGGGTGGTGCCGTCGGCCAGCGCGCGGCTGTAGTGGTCGGTGGCCACGTGGTACGGGCCGGCGACCACGGCGGTGAGGTAGGTGGAGATCGGCTGCGTCGGCGCGAACCGCCAGGTGCGGGCGGTGCCTTCGGTGCTCACCTGCTCGTGCACGGCGTTGGACCGGACGTCCCAGGCGGCGGGCGCGGTGACGGTGAAGGAGAACGGGGCCTTCAGGTCGGGCTGCTCGAAGGTGGCGAACACCCGGCGGGCATCGGCCGGCTCGTAGTGGGTGTAGAGGTAGGTCTCGCCGTCCACCGGGTCGGTGAAGCGGTGCAGGCCCTCGCCGGTGCGGCTGTACGCGCAGTCGGCGTCCACCACGAGGACGTTCTGCTCCGCGAGGCCGTCGACGTGCACCCGGGCGCCGTCGAAGGCGGTGGCCGGGTCGAGCGCGCGGCCGTTCAGGGTGACCGCGCGGACGGCGCTCGCCAGCAGGTCGAGGAAGGTCGAGGCGCCCGGCTCGGTACAGCGGAAGGCGATCGTGGTGGTGGAGCGGAAGGTGGCGGCCGCCGGGTCGGGGGCCGAGGTCACGTCCAGCCGGACCTGGTAACTGTCCACGGCCAGGATGCTGGCCCGCTGCTGGGCTTCGTCGCGGCTCAGGTTCTTGCCCGGCACGGCGGTACTCCTTTGTCCGGCTCGCACGGTGGTGCGGTGTTCACTGGTGCGGTGGGGTGCTGCGGGTTGTGGTGCTGCGGGGGCATCCTTTCACGCCCTCCGCGCCGGTACCATTGCACAAACCGGGGCGCCGGTTCGGAATCAGCGGCGCCCCGCGGGTGTTCGGGATCGGGTGGACCCCTCGTCGGGGCCGCCCCGCATCTCACCGAAGGACGACAGCCGTGACGACTGCCGCTGAGCGCAAGACCGCCGACTTCTGGTTCGACCCGGCCTGCCCGTGGGCCTGGATGACGTCCCGCTGGCTGATCGAGGTCCAGCAGCTGCGCCCGGTGGACGTGAACTGGCACGTGATGAGTCTGTCGGTGCTGAACGAGCACCGCGACCTCCCGCAGGACTACCGCGAGCTGCTGGACAGCGCCTGGGGCCCGGTCCGGGTCTGCATCGCCGCCGCCCAGCAGCACGGCGACGAGGTGCTCGGGCGGCTCTACACCGAGCTGGGCACCCGCTTCCACAACCAGGGCCTGCCCCGGACCCGCGAGACCGTCGAGGCGGCGCTGGTCGCGGCGGGCCTGCCGGCCGAGCTGGCGGACGCCGCCGACACCGACGCGTACGACGAGGCCCTGCGCGCCTCGCACAAGGAGGGCATCACCCTGGTCGGCGAGGACGTCGGCACCCCGGTGATCGCGGTCGAGGGCGCGGACGGCGAGCGGGTGGCCTTCTTCGGCCCCGTGGTCACCCCGGCCCCGCGCGGCGAGGCCGCCGCCCGGCTCTGGGACGGCACCCTGCTGGTCGCGTCGACCCCGGGCTTCTACGAGATCAAGCGCACCCGCACCGCGGGCCCGTCCTTCGAGTAGGCGCGTCCGTACCGCTGCCGCGGCCCCGTCCTCCCGGGCGGGGCCGCGGCAGCACGAAGGGCCCGGTACCGCCGAGCGGTACCGGGCCCTCGCGCGTGTCCTAACGGGTGGCGGCGGCGTCCCGGCGCTGCTTGACCAGGCCGGCCGCGACGAGCAGCGCGACGAGCACACCGGCCGCGTACAGCTGCTGCCGGTTGCCCTCGGTGGTGGTCATCAGCGCCAGGATGCCGACCACGGCGGCCATCGCGATCCAGGTCAGGTACGGGAAGCCCCACATCCGGACGGTGAGCAGCTCGGGCGTCTCGCGCTCCAGTCGCCGGCGCATCCGCAACTGGACGACGCAGATGAAGAACCAGACCACCAGGATGGCGACGCCGGTGGTGTTCATCAGCCAGGTGAAGACGGTGTCGGGCCAGAACTTGGAGGCCAGCACCGCGCCGAAGCCGAACAGGCAGGAGGCGACCACGGCCAGCCGCGGCACCCCGCCGCTGACCTTGGCCAGCGCCTTCGGACCCTGGCCGCGGGAGACCAGCGAGTACGCCATCCGGGAGGAGCCGTAGATGTTGGCGTTCATCGCGGAGAGCAGGGCGATCAGCACCACGGCCTCCATGATGGTGCCGGCGCCGGGCACGCCCAGGTGCTGCAGGACGGTCACGTAGGGGCCGTTCTCGACGACCGACGGGTCCTTCCAGGAGACCAGGGTGACGACCAGGGCCATCGAGCCGATGTAGAAGATCGCGATGCGCCAGACGGCCGTGCGCACCGCGTTGGCGACGTTGCGCTTGGGGTCGTCGGACTCGGCGGCGGCGATGGTGACGGTCTCCAGACCGCCGTAGGCGAACACCGAGGCGAGCAGACCGACGATCAGCCCGCTGACGCCGGTGGGCAGGAAGCCGCCCTGGCCGGTGAGGTTCTCGGTGCCGGGGGCGCCGGGGCCGAGCACCCCGGCGACGCCGAGCGTGCCGAGCACCAGGAAGGCGATGATCGCGGCGACCTTGATGGTGGCGAACCAGAACTCGAACTCGCCGAAGTTCTTCACCGCGGTGAGGTTGCTGGCGCAGAAGAAGACCATGAAGAGGCCGACCCAGACCCAGGCGGAGACGCCGGGGATCCAGCCGTTGACGATCTTTCCGGCGGCGGTAGCCTCGGCCGCGACGCCGCAGCAGAGCATCACCCAGTACATCCAGCCGGCGGTGATCCCGGCCCACGGGCCGACCTCCTTCTCGGCGTGGACCGAGAAGGAACCGGACGCCGGGCGGGCCGCCGACATCTCGCCGAGCATGCGCATGATCAGCATGACCAGGAGGCCGGAGAGCGTGAAAGCCAGGATGATGGCGGGCCCGGCCGCCGCGATGCCCGCCCCGGAGCCGACGAAGAGACCGGCGCCGATGACCCCGCCGAGCGCGATCATCGAGAGGTGGCGCTGCTTCAGGCCGTGCGAGAGCTGCTGCCCACCGGCCGGCGCATCGGTGGTGGAGGTCGTCCCGGGCGCCGAGGGCGCGGAGGTACGGGCCATGAGGAGGGAATCCAGACTGTTCGGAATGCGGTGCGAGTTGCCCAATATCCGGGGGCACTGCTGTCCATGCCAAGAATGACGGGGCCGGGCCCACGATGCGGACCGGATCGTGACGGGAAATGGCCGAATTGGTCACATTCCGTGGCCGCGAGGGGGTCGGACCCGACAATGACCGGCTCCGGGGCTTTGTCCGGTTCCCTGACGGTGTCGGCGACGATCAGCGCGTAGGTTCACAGATGTTCACTCACCTGATCATCAGAGCCACCTGATCATCCGATCACCTGATCCAAACGCTCACCCGATCGTCCGACTCGCCCGATCACCCGATCGCCGACCGTCCCCGTGCGGAGGAACCCCCGATGGCCACTGCCAGCACCCCGACTGCCAGCACCCCGATACTGAGCCGCGCCGTCCTGGCCGACCTGTTGCCCGCCGCGTCCGGCCGGTTCGGCGCCCAGGCCCGTGACCTCGCCCTGGTGACCGGCGGCGCCGCCCTCACCGGCCTGGCCGCCCAGTTCTCGGTGAGCGTCCACGGCTCCCCGGTGCCGGTCACCGGCCAGACCTTCGCCGCCCTGCTGGTCGGCACCGCGCTCGGCGCCCGCCGCGGCATCGCCTCGCTCGGCCTCTACCTGCTGGCCGGCATGGCGGGCCTGCCCTGGTTCGCCGAGGGCGCCTCCGGCTGGTCGATCCCCACGCTCGGCTACATGATCGGCTTCGTCCTCGCGGCCGCGCTCACCGGCGCGCTGGCCCGCCGGGGCGCCGACCGGACCCCGCTGAACACCGCCGCCACGATGGCCCTCGGCACCCTCGCCATCTACGCCGTCGGCGTGCCGTACCTCGCCTTCTCGCTGGACGTCCCGCTGGCCCGCGCCGCCGAACTGGGTCTCTACCCGTACCTGGTCGGCGACGCGCTGAAGGCCGTCCTCGCGGCCGGCGCCCTGCCGCTCGCCTGGAAGCTGCTCGGGAAGCGCTGAATCTTCTTGGGCCTCGGCTCGCCTCCGGGGTGCTCGCTCGGTTCTGGCCCTCGGCTGAGTGGGCCCGGCTCGCTCGGATTCCGGGCCTCGGCCGGGTGGGCCCGGCTCGCTCGGCCGCCCCCTGCGCGGACCCGGTGCGCGCGCATGCCACACTCATGGGCATGCGCGTGTACCTGGGCTCGGACCATGCCGGATACGAACTGAAGAACCACCTCGTGGAGTGGCTCAAGGAGGCCGGCCACGAGCCGGTCG
This sequence comes from Kitasatospora sp. NPDC058218, assembly GCF_042882445.1. NCBI lineage: Bacteria > Bacillati > Actinomycetota > Actinomycetes > Kitasatosporales > Streptomycetaceae > Kitasatospora > Kitasatospora sp. NPDC058218. The sequence continues at coordinate 53,571 of NZ_JBHVWC010000067.1, forward strand.
ACTGCGGGCCGCACATCTACGACGCGGCCGACGACTACCCGCCGTTCTGCCTGCGGGCCGCCGAGCGCACCGCCGCCGACCCGGAGGCGCTGGGCGTCGTGATCGGCGGTTCGGGCAACGGTGAGGCGATCGCCGCCAACAAGGTCAAGGGCGTCCGTGCCGCACTGGCCTGGAGCGAGCAGACCGCCTCGCTCGGCCGCGAGCACAACAACGCCAACGTGATCTCCGTCGGTGGCCGGATGCACACCCAGGAGGAGGCCACCCGCTTCGTCGAGGTCTTCCTCAACACCCCGTACAGCGGCGACGACCGGCACACCCGCCGGATCACGATGCTGAGCGAGTACGAGACCACCGGCGAGCTCCCGCCGATCCCGGCCCACCACCCGCAGGTCTGACCCACCCCCTCGACCGCTCCCGCCGGCCGGCCGCGCTCCCCAGCGCGGCCGGCCGGCGCGTCTGTCGGCATCCGCGCCGTCCTGTGTGATCGGCCACAGCGCCCGCCCTCCCCGGCCGGCGCGTGGACCGCCCCGCGCGCGGGGCGCGTGCGCGGCCCGCGTGGTTCGTACGCCCAACCGCCGTACGCTTCCTGACGCAGCGGCCGACACCCGCCGCGATCGGCCGAAACCCGCTGACGCGCCCGCGCCACGGCGACGCCGCCCGTGTCCGAGCCGTCGACGCCGACCCGCACCGGTGGATATGGTCGGTCCCCATGGCTGGCAGACCGCCGGGCGAAACGCCCCAGACGACTGCGACGAGGCCCGGCGCCGCCACGGTGCCCGACCCCGTGACGGCCCGGTTGCGCAAGAAGCTCCGCCGGGTCCGCCGAAGGCTGCGCACCGCCGGTGTCGACTACTTCCGCGGCGGCGCCGCCGACTGGCCGGTGCTCTGCGTGCTGGCCCTGCTGGTCCCGCTGCTGATCCTGCTCAACATCTGGATCCCGGCCTGGGCCCCGCCCACCTCCCTGGTCCTGCCGATCCTGGCCGCGGCCCTGCTGCTGCGCCCCGGCAGCCTGGTGGTGCTCTACGCGCTGGCCGCGCTCGGGCTCTCCGCCGAGTCCGTGATCCACACCGGCCAGCGGGTCGCCAGCGCCGACCCGGACGCCTACACCTACGGCGTCACCCCCGGCGCCGCGCTGGTGGTCGGTGCGGCCGGGGTCGGCGGCCTGCTGCTGGCCCAGTTCCGCAGCCGGGTCGGGGTCCCCTGGTGGGGCGGCTCGACCATGCTCTTCGACCTGCGCGAGCGGCTGCGGGTGCAGAGCCGCGTCCCGGAGCTGCCGGACGGCTGGCACGCCGACATGGCGCTGCGCCCGGCCGGCGGGCAGTCCTTCTCCGGGGACTTCGTGGTCGCCGCCAGGACCGGCCCCGCCCAGCGGGTGCTGGAGGTGGTCCTGGCGGACGTCTCCGGCAAGGGCATGGACGCCGGCTCGCGCGCCCTGCTGCTCTCCGGGGCCTTCGGCGGCCTGGTCGGCTCGTTGCCCGCGCACGACTTCCTGCCCGCGGCCAACGGGTACCTGCTCCGCCAGTCCTGGGAGGAGGGCTTCGCCACCGCCGTCCACCTGGTCCTCGACCTGGACACGGGGGAGTACGAGCTGCTCTCGGCGGGCCACCTGCCCGGGATGCAGCGGCTCGCGGGCGCCGGGCGCTGGGAGATCAAGGAGACCACCGAGGGGCCGTTGCTCGGCATCTACGACGGCGCCAAGTTCGAGGGCGTGCGCGGCCGGCTGAACCGCGGCGACGTCCTGATGCTCTGCACCGACGGCATGGTCGAGGCGCCCGGCCGGGACCTCTCCGACGGGATGGACCGGCTGATGGGCGAGGCCGACCGGCTGGTCCCCGGTGGCGGTCCGGCCGCCGGTGTGGGTGCCGCCGCCCGGCTGATCGAGACGGTCGCCCGGGACATCAACGACGACCGCGCCGTCCTGCTGCTCTGGCGCGACTGACACCGACGGCCGCCCGCACCGCCCGTCCGGACCGCGTCCGCCCGGTCGGCCCGGGTCCGCCGGGAGCCCACCCGCCGCAGGCCCCTCCACCGGGTCCGCCGGTCCCCTCACCGGGCCGTTTCCCCCGGTATCCGCGCCCGCGGTGCCCGGGCACATGCCGCAGGCAGCTGCTGTCAAGCCTGGGAGCTGATCTTCAGCCATTTCCGAGCCGCCGTCACCGGAGCGGACCAGCCCGTTCCGGTCCGACCCGCCGGGCGTTTCCCGGCCGCTCAGCGGCGCCCCACCGACGATTCGTCAGAACGCCTCCGCTATCGTCTCGGTCGGCGGAAACTCGTCTCGCATCGCAGGATATCGGCGTTCGGCTGACAGTCAGACCTTTACGCAATCGGCACGGTCGACCACACTGAGTCCGGGCGGGACTGGTCAGGATTCGGGGGATGGGGGCGCCACATGCGGCACGACGGACACCGTCCGGCCGTACCGGACTCTCCTTCCGGCCGCGACACGTCGGACGAACTGCCGTTCCGCCTCGGGACCGTCGGACAGGCCGGGGTCCGGCTTCGCAGGGGCTGTCAGCCGATGGCGCCCCGCTATGAAACGAGGAAGTGAGTCCGGGTGGCACTCTCCGTCTCCGCACTGGTCCTGTTCGGCGTCATCTGCTTCATCTTCATCCGCAACAAGCAACTGAAGGTCGGGCACGCGATCCTGGCCGCGCTGTTCGGCTTCATGCTCAACCAGAGCACGGCCGCCAAGCCGATCCAGGACTTCCTGAGCCAGATCGCCAAGAGCATCTCCAACATCGCCAGCTGACCCCCGGCGGCCTCGGGCGGGGCCCGGGGCGGGTTCAGCGGGGGTGGAGGCCGGCCGTCCGGGTCACCGGTCGGCCCGTCTGGCCTGCCGCCAGCGGGCGAAGAGCCCCCGGGCCCGCGCCGCCGCCGGGGTCGGCCGCCGTACCGCCACGGGCGCCGCGGCGCCCGTCGGCGCGGTCGTCACCGTCGCCGCGTCCGGGGCCGTCAGCAGCACGAACAGCCGCGCCCAGCAGAGCCGTTCGCCACGCGGCCAGTCCAGCGCGCGCAGCGCCGCCGACGCGGCCTCCGACACCTCGCCGTTGACCCGGACCTCGGCGACGTCGTCCCCCGCCTTGCCGCCGAGGAAGAGCTTCACGCCGTTCAGGTGCCGCCCGGTCAGCTCCGGCAGCAGCGCGGGCGCCAGCGCGGGCAGCACCCGGTGCTCCGCCAGCCAGCCGGCCAGTCGTTCGTTGCCGAAGCCGAACACCGCCGCCGGCCCCTGCACGGCGTGCCAGCCCGGCAGTTCCGGGTGATCGGCGTGGTCGCCGTGCTCGCCCCGGCGCTCCCGCAGCTCGACCAGGGCCGAGGCGGTGGTGGTCGCCCACATCCGCACCGCGTTGTCGAGCTTCTCCTCCTCGGTCTTGCCGAGGCCGGCCGCGCAGTCCCACACCACCGGCGCGTCCGCGTGGCCCAGTCGCAGCACGAAGCCCAGGTCGACGTGGCCGGCGCCGTCGACGCCGGGGTGCTCCCGGACGGCCACCGCCGTGGTGTCCGGACCGCGCACCACCTCGCCGTCGACGGTGAACACCTGCCCGAAGCGTGCCATTTCCCGGACCACGGAGCGCTGTATGACGGTCAGTCGGTCCTGGGGACGCACCCGACACTCCTCCACCTTCGGGTTCGCAGCGTTCTCGAACTGCTCTCGAACTGCTTTCGAACGCCGCCGAGGCTATCGGCCCGGAGCCCTGCCGGGAAACCGATGCGGGCCGCCGGTCGCCGATGCGGGCCCGGCTCTCCGGTCGCAGAAATGTCCTCTATGCACCATTTTGGGTAGCGGCAACCGTAGGCCACCGCCTGGAGAACCGCATGCCCCGCACCGATCTGACGCCCGCTCCGCCGCTGCTCACCCCGGACGGCTCCGGTCTGGTCGCCGAGATCGAGGCGTACCTCTCCTCGCTGCCCGCTCCGGCGCGCACTCCGGAGGCGTACCCCCGGCCGCCGTACGTCTGCCCGCTCGGCTCGACCGTGCAGCCCTGGCACGCCGGCCACCCGCTGCCCCGGGCCACGCTGCTGGACCGGGCACTGCGCCGGCCCGCCCGCCCGGTGCCGGTGAGCGCCGCCGACCATCTGCGGCTCGCGTCCCGCTACATCGGCGCGGTCGGCTGGCTGCAGGGCGCGATGTGGGACGGCGCCGGCCGGGTCTGCCTGCTCGGTGCCCAGGCCGCCGTGCTCGCCCACGGCTACGGCACCCCGGACACCGTCCGGACCGCCCGGGTGCAGCTGATGGAGGTGCTGCACGCCACCGGCCGCCCGGCGGCCTCCCCGGACGAGTACAACGACCGGCCCACCACCCGGCAGGCCGACGTCCACCAGTTGCTCGACCGTGCCGCGGCCCGCGCCGGCCGGCTCGGCCTCTGACGGGCCGACGGTCCGGGGGCGGAGGCCCGGGGGTCGGAGCCCGGAGCCCTGACGGGCGGTCGGGAAACGCAACGGCCCCGGCACGACGGTGTCGTCGTGCCGGGGCCGGGCAGGTGGAGCGGGTGACGAGAATCGAACTCGCGTGACTAGTTTGGAAGACTAGGGCTCTACCATTGAGCTACACCCGCGTGATCCCCCGGCCGTCGCCGGACGGAAGGTCGGGAACAGCGTACCTGGTCCGGTCGCCTGCGTGCACACCACATTCGTTCTCGGGCCCTCGGATATGTCGCCGACCGGGTGGGGCCCGGCGTGTACGCTTCCTCTCGGCACCACGGGGTGTGGCGCAGTTTGGTAGCGCGTCCGCTTTGGGAGCGGAAGGCCGTCGGTTCGAATCCGGTCACCCCGACAGTGCGGCAGGGTCTCGTCCTCGGCGGGGCCCTGTTGGCGTCTTCGGGGTCCACGGGCACCGCTCGGCGGTCCGCGGGCGGCGCCGGGGGCCTGTTGTCGTTTCCGGGTCCGGTCCGGCATGGTGAATGGTTGACATTTCACCAAATGCTGGAGCCCGGATGAGCCCGATGAGGATGAACCCCAAGATCGCGGTCGGAGTCGTCTTCGTCGCCTCGCTCTTCATGTCGATCATGGACACCACGATCGTCAACGTCGCCCTGCCCGCGATCGGCCGCCAGTTCGGCACCGATCCGGCCGGGGTCGGCGTGATCAACGTCGGCTACCTGGTCAGCCTGGCCGTCTTCGTCCCGCTCTCCGGCTGGCTGGGGGACCGCTTCGGCACCCGGCGGGTCTTCCTCGCCTCGCTCGCCCTGTTCACCCTCGCCTCGCTGCTCTGCGGCGCGGCCGGCTCGATGACCTCGCTCACCCTCTACCGGATCTTCCAGGGCGCGGCCGGCGGCCTGCTCACCCCGGTCGGGATGACCATGCTCTTCCGCGCCTTCCCGCAGGAGGAGCGGATGCGGGCCACCCGCATCCTGATGCTGCCCACCGCCGTCGCGCCCGCCGCCGGGCCGGTGCTCGGCGGCTGGCTGGTGGACGGCTGGTCCTGGCACTGGGTCTTCATCGTCAACGTGCCGGTCGGCATCGCCGCGCTGGTCTTCGGGCTGCTCGCGCTGCCCGACTACCGCGCCGAGCGGGCCGGCCGGTTCGACGCGGCCGGGTTCCTGCTCTCCGCCGTCGGCTTCGGCGCCGCGATGTACGCGCTCTCCGAGGGCGCGTCGCAGGGCTGGGGGAGCGTGCGGATCCTGGCCTCGGCGCTCGTCGGCGCCTGCGCGCTGGCGGCCCTGGTCGTCGTCGAGCTGCGCCGCCCGGAGCCGATGCTCGACCTGCGGCTCTTCCGGGACCGCATATTCCGCACCACCAACCTGCTCTCGCTCTTCTCCGGCGCGGCCTTCCTCGGCATGCTCTACCTCTTCCCGCTGCTGATGCAGGACGCGCTCGGCATGGACGCCCTGCACAGCGGCCTGATGGTCTTCCCCGAGGCGCTCGGGGTGATGCTCGCCTCCCAGATCGCGAGCCGCCTCTACCCGAGGATCGGCCCCCGCCGGATCCTGGCCACCGGCGCCGCCGTGGTGGCCTGCTGCCTGGCCCTGATGGCGACGATCGGGCCGGACAGCAACCTCTGGGCGGTGCGCGCCCTGATGTTCGTCACCGGCTACGCGATGTCGCACGTCTTCATGCCCTCGCAGACCGCTGCCTTCGCCACCATCAGCGCGCGCGACACCGGTGCCGCCTCCACCCTCTACAACGCGCAGCGCCAGCTCGGCTCCGCGCTCGGGGTCGCGGTGCTCGGCACCGTGCTGACGGCCGTGGGCGCCTTCACCGTGAATGCGTCGGGTACGCCCGTGGCGAACCTCACCGCCTATCGCGCGGCCTTCCTCACCGCGGCCGGCCTGGCGCTGGCGGCGGCCGCGATCGCCTTGCTGGTACGGGATTCCGACGCCGCCGCCACCATGCGCGCGGTACCGGCCGGGGGTACCGCCGAGGGGGCGGCCGAGCCGGTCGCGGAGCCCGTGGGGAAGGGCTGAGCGGCCGCTGACGGCAGCGTCCTGGCGTCCGCCTTTCGTGGTACCGGTAGGATGGGGCGCTGGCGGTAGTCCCTGTGGCGTCAACCCAGGTCAACCGCACGAGGGCGAGGAGTCACGCTCACCGTCCACCCCCCACGGGAGATGCAGCTCCAACCGCCCATCGCCCGTCTCGCCCGACCCGCCAGCACCGGCCCCGGCCGGCGCCGATGGGGAGGGCGGAGGCAACCTGACCGCAAGCCCATAGGAGACCAAACCGTGAAGAGCGCCGTCGAGACTCTGAACCCGACCCGGGTTCGACTCACCGTCGAGGTGCCCTTCGAGGAGCTCAAGCCCAGCCTCGACGCGGCGTACAAGAAGATCAACCAGCAGGTCTCGGTCCCGGGCTTCCGCAAGGGCAAGATCCCGAACCGTGTCATCGACCAGCGTTTCGGTCGTGGCGCCGTGCTGGAGGAGGCCGTCAACGACGCCCTCCCGCGCTTCTACACGCAGGCAGTCGACGAGGGCAAGATCGAGGTCCTCGGCCAGCCCGACATCACCAACATCGAGGGTGTCGAGACGATCGCCGACGGCGGTGACCTGAAGTTCACCGCCGAGGTCGACGTTCGCCCCGAGATCACCCTTCCGGACTTCTCGACCATCGAGGTCACCGTCGACCCGATCGTGGTCACCGACGAGGACGTCGACAAGTCGCTGGAGCAGCTGCGCGAGCGCTTCTCCTCGGTCAAGGACGTCGAGCGCGCCGCGGCCGCCGGCGACATCGTGGTCGTCGACCTCGAGGCCAACGTCGACGGCGAGGTGCCGGAGGACGGCATCGCCAAGGGCGTCAGCTACGAGATCGGCTCCGGCCGTCTGATCGACGGCATCGACGACGCCGTCGTCGGCCTGGAGGCCGGTGGCACCGCCACCTTCTCCACCGAGCTCAAGGGCGGCACCCAGGCGGGCAAGACCTCCGAGGTCTCCGTCACCGTCACCGCCGTCCAGGAGAAGGAGCTCCCCGAGCTGGACGACGAGTTCGCCCAGCTGGCCAGCGAGTTCGACTCGCTGGAGGAGCTGCGCGGCGACTCCCGCAAGCGCCTCGAGCGCATGAAGGAGTACGACCAGGCCACCCAGGCCCAGGAGAAGGTGCTCGACGCGCTGCTGGCGCTGGTCGAGATCGAGTTCCCGGAGAAGCTCCTCAAGGACGAGATCGAGACCCGCAAGCACAACCTGGAGCACCACCAGCTGGAGCCCATGGGCCTCAACCTCGCGTCCTACCTGGAGACCCAGGGCAAGACCGAGGAGGAGTTCCTCGCGGAGACCGAGGAGCAGGCGAAGAAGGGCATCAAGACCCAGTTCGTCCTGGACCAGATCGTCGCCGACGAGCAGCTGGGCGTCGACCAGCAGGAGCTCACCGAGCACCTCATCCGCCGCGCCGCCGGCTCGGGCCTGACCCCGGACCAGTTCGCGCAGCAGGTCGTCCAGGGTGGCCAGGTGCCGCTGCTGGTCGGCGAGGTCGCCCGCGGCAAGGCGCTGGCCACCGTGGTCGAGGCCGCCAAGGTCCTCGACACCGAGGGCAACGAGATCAACTTCGACGACGACGAGACCGACGAGTCGGCCGAGACCGTCGCCGCCGAGGCCCCGGCCGCCGAGGCCGACGCCGAGGAGAAGACCGAGGCCTGATCGCCCCGGTCGGCCTGACGCAGCAGCGGGGGCCGGCGCCGGGCCGGGGGGGCCGGGGCCCCCCCGTGTGCCCGGGCCCCCGGGGGGGGCCCCCGGGGGGGGGCGGCCGCGGCCCCCCGCGGGTTGGGCCGCCCCCACCGCGCCGGCCGCCGGCCGCGCCCGGATCCGAGCCATGATCGCCGGCGAGGTCGCGCTCGCCTGCACCCTCGGCTC
>NZ_JBHVWC010000068.1:0-48035 GCF_042882445.1 Kitasatospora sp. NPDC058218
TCCACCGGCGGCGCCTGCTCCAGCACCACGTGCGCGTTCGTCCCGCTGATCCCGAACGAGGACACCGCCGAACGCCTCGGCCGCCCCGTCTCCGGCCACTCCCGCGCCTGCGACAGCAGCTCCACGGCGCCCGCCGACCAGTCCACCTGCGCCGTCGGCTCCGCCACGTGCAGCGTCCTCGGCAGCACCCCGTGCCGCATCGCGAGCACGGCCTTGATGACCCCGGTGACCCCGGCGGCGAACTGCGTGTGCCCGAGGTTCGACTTCACCGAGCCCAGCCAGGCCGGCCGGCCCTGCGGCCGGCCCTGGCCGTACGTCGCCAGCAGCTCGACGGCCTCGATCGGGTCACCCAGCGCCGTGCCGGTGCCGTGCGCCTCCAGCAGGTCGACCTGGTCGGCCGTCAGCCGTGCCTCGGCCAGGGCCTGGCGGATGACCCGGCGCTGCGCGGCGCCGTTCGGCGCGGTCATGCCGTTCGACCTGCCGTCCTGGTTGATCGCGCTGCCCCGGACCAGTGCGAGCACCCGGTGCCCGTGCCGGCGGGCGTCGGAGAGCCGCTCGACCAGCAGCAGGCCGACCCCCTCCGCCATGCTCATCCCGTCGGCGCCGGCGCCGAACGCCTTGGAGCGGCCGTCGCGGGCCAGGGCGCGCTGGCGGGCGAGCTCCAGGATGCCGTCCAGGGTGGACATCACCGTCACCCCGCCGGCCAGCGCCAGATCGCACTCGCCCTGGCGGAGCGACCGGGCCGCGAGGTGCAGCGCGACCAGGGAGGACGAGCAGGCCGTGTCCACCGTGACGGCCGGCCCCTCCAGGCCGAGGGTGTAGGAGACCCGGCCGGAGGCGACACTGCCCGACCGTCCGTTGCCGAGGTAGCCCTCCAGCCCGTCCGGGACCCGGCTCAGCCGGGTGCCGTAGTCGTGGTAACCGAGGCCGGCGAAGACTCCGGTGCGCGAGCCGCGCAGCGTGTGCGGGTCGATGCCCGCCGCCTCGACGGCCTCCCAGGAGGTCTCCAGCAGCAGGCGCTGCTGCGGGTCCATCCCCAGGGCCTCGCGCGGGCTGATCCCGAAGAACTCGGGGTCGAACTCCGCGACGTCGTCCAGGAATCCGCCCTGCCGGACGTAGAACGTGCCGGGCACGTCCGGGTCGGGGTCGTACCGGCCGTCGATGTCCCAGCCCCGGTCCCGGGGCAGGTCGGCGATCACGTCCGCGCCGTCGGTCAGCAGCGTCCAGAGGTCCTGCGGTGTCCGCACGCCGCCCGGCAGCCGGCAGGCCATGCCGACGATCGCGATCGGTTCGGCCGCGGTGTCGGCGAGCTCGGCGTTCTGCCGGCGCAGCAGCTCGTTCTCCTTCAGCGAGAGCCGCAGGGCTTCGACGAGGCGGTCCTGGGTCTCAGCCATCTTTCCTCCACTGGCGGGTTCCGGGTCGGTCGGCGGCCGCGGGGCCGGTCCGCCGGGGCGGCGGGCCGGCCGGGCGGTCGGGGCGCGCGGTCATGTCGCGTTGCCGAACGCGCGGGCGATCAGGTCTTCGGCGTCCATGTCGTCGAGCCGGTCGAGCTCGTCGTCCGCTGGGGGCGCGGGGAGCGCGGAGGGGGACGGCGACGCGGACGGGGGCGCGGACGCCGGCCGGTCGCCCGGGCCGGCCTCGTCCGACCGGTCGGCGAGGCTCAACAGCACGTCGATCAGGCCGAGTTCGCGCAGCCGGTCGACCGGCAGCGTGGCGAGGGTCCGGCGGATCTCCTCCTCACCGGGTTCGGCACCGGTGCCGGTGTCGATCGCGACCGCAGTGCCGATCTCGCTCTCCGGCGCGTCGGGGAAGAGCTCCCGCCGCAACCGCTCGGCGAGTTCGCGCGCGCTGGGGCTCTCGAAGACGACGGTGGCGGGCAGCCGCAGCCCGGTCGCCGTGTTCAGCCGGTTGCGCAGCTCGACGGCGGTCAGCGAGTCGAAGCCCAGGTCCTTGAACGGGCGGTCCGCCCCCACCAGGTCTGGTCCGTCGTGGCCGAGCACGGTGGCGGCGTGACCCCGGACCGCCCGCAGCAGGACGCGGGCGCGTTCGGTCGCGGGCAGCCTGGTCAGCCGCAGGACCAGCGATCCGTCGTCCGCCCGGCCGGTGCCGACCGTCCGCCGCGCCGGGGCGACCAGGTCCCGCAGCAGCGGGGGGACGCCCTCGCCCCGTCCGCGCAGACCGGCCAGGTCGAGCGGCGCGGCGACGAGCATCGACCGGTCCAGCCGCAGGGCGGCGTCGAAGAGCGCGAGACCCTGTTCGGGTGTCATTCCGACGGCGCCGTTCCTGGCCAACCGGCCGTGGTCGGTCGCACCGAGGTGTCCGGTCATCCCGCTGCGGGGCTGCCAGAGCCCCCAGGCCAGCGAGAGCGCCGGCCGCCCGGTGGCCCGCCGCCGGGCGGCGAGTGCGTCCAGGAAGGCGTTGGCCGCCGCGTAGTTGGCCTGCCCGGGGCTGCCGAAGACGCCGGCGGCCGAGGAGTAGAGCACGAAGGCGGCGAGGTCCTGGTCGGCGGTGAGTTCGTGCAGGGCGAGGGCGGCGTCGGCCTTGGGCCGCAGCACCGCCGCCACCTGGTCGGCGGTCAGGGACTCCACCACGCCGTCGTCGAGCACACCGGCGGTGTGCACCACGCCGCTCAGCGGCGGCCGGACGTCGGCGAGCAGGGCGCGCAGCGCCTCCCGGTCGGCGGTGTCGGCGGCCGTGACGGTCACCTCGGCGCCCAACTCCCGCAACTCGGATTCGAGTTCACCGGCGCCCGGGGCTGCCGGACCGCTCCGGCTCACCAACAGCAGATGCCGCACCCCGTACTCGGTCACCAGATGCCGGGCCAGCAACGACCCGAGCGTTCCGGTACCACCGGTGACCAGCACCGTGCCCTCGGGGCCCAGTTGCCGGGGAACGGTCAGCACGACCTTGCCGACCAGCTTGGCCTGGCTGAGCCGGCGGAAGGCCTCGGGCGCCCGGCGCAGGTCCCAGCAGGTCGTCGGCAGGGGCGACAGCACGCCCCGCTCGAAGAGGTCCACCAGCTCGGCCAACATCTGCTGGATGCGGTCCGGCCCGGCGGCCGCCACCAGGTCGAACGCCCGGTACGTCACGCCCGGGTGGGCGGCGGCCACCTCGTCGGCGGCGCGGACGTCGGTCTTGCCCAGCTCGACGAACCGGCCACCGCGGGGCAGCAGGCGCAGCGAGGCGTCGACGAACTCCCCGGCGAGGCAGTCGAGGACGACGTCCATCCCGCGCCCGCCGCTGGCCGCCAGGAACGACTGCTCGAACCCGGTGGTGCGCGAGTCGGCGATGCGGTCGTCGTCGAGGCCGAGCGCGCGCAGGGCCGCCCACTTGCCCCGGCCGGCGGTGCCGTAGACCTCGGCGCCCCGGTGCCGGGCCAGTTGCACGGCGGCCGTGCCGACCCCGCCCGCGGCGGCGTGGATCAGCACCGACTCGCCGGCGCGCAGGTCGGCCAGGTCGTAGAGGGCGTAGTAGGCCGTGAGGAAGGCCACCGGCATGGCCGCCGCCTCGGTGAACGACCAGCCCTCGGGGATCCGGGCCACCAGCCGGGCATCGGCCACCGCCACCGGCCCGAAGGACTTGGGCAGCATGCCGAGGACGCGGTCCCCGGGCGCGAACCCGGTGACCCCCGGGCCGGTCTCCAGCACCACTCCGGCGCCCTCGCCGCCGAGGTACGCCGCCGGGTCCGGGTACATCCCCAGCGCGACCAGGGTGTCACGGAAGTTCAGCCCGGCCGCGCGGACGGCGATGCGCAGCTCTCCGGCGGCCAGTGGCGCGAGCGCCTCGGGGTACGGGGTCGGCGCGAGGCTCTCCAGCGTGCCCGACCCGTCGGTGGTGAGGTGCCAGGCGGGCGTGTCGGGCAGCGCCAGCTCGTCCCGGGCCGCCGCCCGGGCCAGGCGGGGGGCGTACAGGGCGCCGGCCCGGACGGCGATCTGGGGCTCGCCGGTGGCGACGGCGGCGTTCAGCAGCTCCGGCGCGACGGGGTCGTCGTCGAGGTCGACGAGGACGAACCGGCCCGGGTGCTCGGCCTGGGCGGTGCGGAGCAGCCCCAGTACGGCCGCGGCCGCCAGGTCCGGCGCGCCGTCCGTCGCCCGGGCGGCCACGGCGCACCTGGTCACCACGGCCGGCGGAGCGTCGCCCGAGGGAGCTTCGGCCAGCGTGGCCCGGATCTGCGTCAGCGCCTGCTGGACGGCTTCCCGGGCGGCCCGGGCCGGGTCGGGACCGGTCGGCTCGGTGACCGGGATCCGCGCCGACTGCGCGACCGGTCCGGCCGGGAGCGGAAGCGGCCTCCACTCCAGGTCGAAGAGCGCGTCGGGAGCGGCCGCGGCGGGCCGCCCGAGCGAACCGCCCGGGATCTCCCGGACCAGCAACGAGCCCACCGAGGCCACCGGTCGGCCCTCCTCGTCGGCGACCAGCAGCGACACCGTGTCCTCGCCGGTCGGCAGCAGCCGGACCCGCAGGATCGTGGCGCCCGAGGCGTGCAGGCGGTACCGGCTCCAGGAGAAGGGGAGCCGGGCGGCCTTGCCGACGCCCTGGACCGCCCAGGCGTGCAGGGCGCTGTCCAGCAGGGCCGGGTGCAGGGCGTAGCGACCGGCCGCGGCGCGTTCGGCCTCCGGGAGGCCGACCTCGGCGAAGATCTCCGACCCGCGCCGCCAGAGCGCCCGCAGCCCGCGGAACGCCGGTCCGTAGCCGTACCCGGCCTCGTCGAGGCGCTCGTAGAAGCCCGCCGTGTCCACCGCGACCGCGCCGGCCGGCGGCCAGACGCTCAACTCCTGGGCTTCCCCGGAGAGTTCACCGGGCGCTCCGGCGGGCTCGGCCGGGGCGAGGACACCGCCGGCGTGCCTGGTCCACGGCTGCCCCTCGCCCGGGCAGGCGTGGACGGTCACCGTCCGCCGTCCGGTCTCGTCGCGGTCCCCGACCGCCACCTGGAGTGCGACCGCCGACCGGTCGGGCAGCGGCAGCGGCGCCTCGATGACCAGTTCCTCGACGACCGGGCAGCCCACCTCGTCGCCGGCCCGGACGGCCAGTTCGACGAAGGCCGTGCCCGGCAGGACGGCGGTGCCCGCCACGGCGTGGTCGGCGAGCCACGGGTGGCTGCGCCGTGACACCCGGCCGGTGAGCAGCAGACCGTCGCCACCGGCCGGGGCGACCACGGCGCCGAGCAGCGGGTGGGCGGCGTCCGCCAGCCCGAGCCCGACGGCCGAGCCGCCGTGCTCGGCGGCTGCGGTCCGCACCCAGTAGCGGCGGCGCTGGAAGGCGTAGGTGGGCAGCTCGACCGGGCGGCCGCCGGCGGTGGCGGCACTCCAGTCGACGGGCAGACCGGCCGCCCAGAGCCCGGCCACGGAGGCCAGCAGCCGCGCCGGGCCGCCGTCGTCACGGCGCAGCGTGCCCGTCACGGTGGCGGTGGCGTCGGTGGTCCCGACGGTGTCCTCGATGCTGGTGGTCAGCACCGGATGCGGGCTGACCTCGACGAAGACCCGGTGGTCGTCGTCGAGCAGCGCCCGAGTGGCGGCCTCGAACTCCACCGCCTGCCGCAGATTGGCGTACCAGTAGGCTGCGTCGAGCTTCTGACCCTCCGTCAGCTTACCGGTCACCGAGGAGTAGAACGGCACGCTCGCCGGGCCCGGCACGACCGGCGCGAGCACCTCCAGCAGTTCGTCGCGCAGCCGCTCCACCTGCGAGGTGTGCGAGGCGTAGTCCACCGGAATCCGCCGGGCCCGCACCTCCCGCTCCTGACAATGCGCCACAAGCTCGTCCAGAGCTCCCGGTTCACCGGCCACCACGGTACCGGCGGGGCCGTTCAGCGCCGCGATCTGAATCCGGTCCTGCCAACGGCCGAGCAGCTCACCGACCTCCTCGGCGGGCAACGGAACGGACACCATGCCGCCGAGCCCGGCCAGCCCGGTCAGGGCCCGGCTGCGCAGGGCCACCACCCGCGCCGCGTCCGACAACGACAACGCCCCCGCCACACACGCGGCCGCGATCTCCCCCTGCGAATGCCCCACCACCGCCGCCGGCTCGACACCGTAGGAACGCCACAACTCGGCCAGCGACACCATCACGGCGAACAACGCGGGCTGCACCACATCGACCCGCTCCAACGACGGCGCCCCCGACCCACCGCGCAGGGCCTCGAAGAGATCCCAGTCGACGAACGGCTTCAACGCCTCCGCGCACTCGGCCATCCGGGCGGCGAAGACCTCCGACTCCGCCAGCAGCTCGACACCCATCCCGAGCCACTGCGAGCCCTGCCCCGGGAACACGAAGACGACGCCGTCGTGCGAGGTGACGCCGGACCGGACGATCCCCGCAGCGGGTCGATCCCCGGCGAGCGCGTCCAGGCCGCTCAGCAGCGCCTCCCGGTCCGCCCCGAGCACCGCCGCCCGCTCCGGCAGCGCCGCCCTGGTGGTCGCCAGCGAGTACCCGACGTCCCGCACCCCCAGCTCCGGCCGCTCCCGCAGATGCGCCGCCAAGCGACCCGCCTGGGCGCGCAGCGCGCCCTCGTCACCGCCCGAGAGCAACCACGGCGCCCCGGTGCCCGGCTCGGCCTGCGCCGGGGGATCCACCGGCGGCGCCTGCTCCAGCACCACGTGCGCGTTCGTCCCGCTGATCCCGAACGAGGACACCGCCGAACGCCTCGGCCGCCCCGTCTCCGGCCACTCCCGCGCCTGCGACAGCAGCTCCACGGCGCCCGCCGACCAGTCCACCTGCGCCGTCGGCTCCGCCACGTGCAGCGTCCTCGGCAGCACCCCGTGCCGCATCGCCTGGATCATCTTGATCATGCCGGCGGCGCCGGCGGCTCCCTGGGTGTGGCCGAGGTTCGACTTCACCGAGCCCAGCCACACCGGCCGGCCCTGCGGCCGGCCCTGGCCGTACGTCGCCAGCACCGCCTGCGCCTCGATCGGGTCCCCCAGCCTCGTCCCGGTGCCGTGCGCCTCCACCGCGTCCACCCCGTCGGCGGAGAGCCCCGCGTTGGCCAGGGCCTGCCGGATCACCCGCTGCTGCGCCGGTCCGTTCGGTGCCGACAGCCCGTTGCTCGCACCGTCCTGGTTGACGGCGCTGCCCCGGACCAGTGCGAGCACCCGGTGCCCGTGCCGGCGGGCGTCGGAGAGCCGCTCCAGCACCAGCAGGCCGACCCCCTCGGACCAGCCGGTGCCGTCGGCCGCGGCCGAGAACGGCTTGCACCGGCCGTCCGCCGCCAGGCCGCGCTGTCGCGAGAACCCGGTGAACGCGGCCGGTGTGGTCATCACGGTCACGCCGCCGGCCAGCGCCAGCGAGCACTCCCCCGAGCGCAGCGAACGGCTCGCCAGGTGCACCGCCACCAGCGCGGACGAGCACGCGGTGTCGACGGTGATCGCCGGGCCCTCCAGTCCGAGCGTGTAGGAGATCCGGCCCGACGCGACGCTGCCCGCACCCCCCGTGCCCGCGTACGCCTCCAGCTCGGACGCCCCCTCGGCCCGGTCGAGCAGCGCGCCGTACTCGTGGTAGAGCAGCCCCGCGAACACTCCGGTGTCGCTGCCCCGCAGGGCCGCCGGGTCGATGCCCGCGTGCTCGAACGCCTCCCAGGAGGCCTCCAGCAGCAACCGCTGCTGCGGGTCCATCGCCAGCGCCTCACGCGGGCTGATCCCGAAGAACTCCGCGTCGAACTCGCCAGGGTCGGCGAGGAAGGCGCCCGCGTCGACGTAGCTCTTGCCGGGGCGGTCCGGGTCGGGGTCGAACAGTGCGTCGAGGTCCCAGCCGCGGTTCTCGGGGAAGCTCCCGACCACGTCCCGGCCCGCCGCGACCGCCTCCCAGAGGTCCTGCGCCGAGTCGATGCCGCCGGGGAACCGGCAGGCCATGCCCACGATCGCGATCGGCTCGTCCTGGGCCGCTGCGGCGAGCGCGGCCGGCCGAGTGGCCGACGGCTCGCCGAACAGCTCGGCCTCCAGCCGGCGGGCCAGTACCACCGGGGTCGGGTGGTCGAACACCAGGGTGGCCGGCAGCCGCAGACCGGTGGCCGCGGCGAGCCGGTTGCGCAGCTCCACGGCGGTCAGCGAGTCGAAGCCCAACTCGCGGAAGGCGAGCGCCGGTTCGACCCCGGAGGTGGAGCCGTGGCCGAGTACCGTCGCGGCGTGCGAGCGCACCAGGTCCAGCAGCGCCCGCCCGCGCTCACCGGCCGGGCGGGCGGCGAGCCGCTCCGCCAGGGTGCCGGCCGCGCCGCCGTCGCCGGCCCGGACGACCCGCCGGCCCGGCCGCACCAGAGCGCGCAGCAGGGCGGGGACGGGAGCGTCCGCCGACCGGAGGCCGGCCAGGTCGAGCGCCATCGGCACCAGGGCGGCCTCGCCGGTCGCGAGCGCGGCGTCGAACAGCGCCAGCCCCTGCTCCGAGGAGAACGGCCGTACGCCGCTGCGGGCGATCCGGCGGTGGTCGGCCCGGTCCAGATGGCCCGTCAGGCCGCTGGCCTCGGCCCACAGGCCCCAGGCCAGCGACACGGCCGGGAGCCCCTGGGCCCGGCGTGCCTCGGCGAGCGCGTCCAGGGCCGCGTTGGCCGCCGCGTAGCCGGCCTGGCCGGCACCGCCGAGCACACCCGCGGCGGAGGAGAAGAGCACGAAGGCCGCGAGGTCCTCGTCCGCGGTGAGCTCGTGGAGGGCGAGGGCGGCATCGATCTTGGGCCGCAGCACCGCGGCCATCCGCTCCGGCGTCAGGGCGGCCACCAGGCCGTCGTCCAGCACTCCGGCGGTGTGCACCACGCCGGTCAGCGGGCGCCCGATGCCGGCGAGCAGGGCGCGCAGCGCCTCCCGGTCGCCGGTGTCGGCGGCCGCGACGGTCACCTCGGCACCCAACTCCCGCAACTCGGCTTCGAGTTCACCGGCGCCCGGGGCCGCCGGACCACTGCGGCTCACCAGCAGCAGATGCCGCACCCCGTACCCGGTCACCAGATGCCGGGCCAGCAACGACCCGAGCGTTCCGGTACCACCGGTGACCAGCACCGTGCCATCGGGGTCGAAGCGCGGGACCGGCGTGCCGACCTCGGACGGCGCCGCCCGCACCAGCCTGGGCACCAGCACCTCGCCCGCCCGGACGGCCAGTTGAGGCTCCCCGGAGGCGAGGACGGCCGGCGGCAGGAGCGGCACGGCGTCCGGGTCGTCGACGTCCACCAGGACGAAGCGGCCCGGGTGCTCGGCCTGCGCGGAGCGCACCAGCCCCCAGAGCGCCGCACCGGCTGGATCGGCGGCCTCACCCGGCCGGACGGCGGTCGCCGAGCGCGTGACCAGCACCAGCCTGCGCTGCGCCGACCGCTCGTCGGCCAGCCAGGACTGCACGGCGTCCAGCGCCCGCCGGGACAGCCGGTGCACCGCCTCGGCCTCGTCGGCCGCGTCGGGAGCGGCCGGGAAGTACTCGACGACCGGCGCGGAGTCGGCCGCGTCCGCGGCGCCCGACTCGGACGGACCGGGCGCCGGCACCCACCCGACCCGGTAGAGGGAGTCCCCCGCCGCGGCCCGGTCGCCGCCGAACTCCTCGGCGGAGACCGGACGCAGGGCCAGCGACCGCGCGGTCGCCACCGGCTGTCCGGACGGGTCGGCGACGGCCAGCGCCATCCGGTCGGGCCCGTCCGGCCGCAGGCGTACCCGCAGGACCGAGGCGCCCACCGCGTGGACGCGCACCTCGTTCCAGGCGAACGGCAGACGGGTGGGGGTGGGGGCGCCGTCGGCCGCACCGGCCCCGCCGTCCCCATCGGCCGCTTCGACCCCATCGGCCAGGAACGTGGCGTGCAGGGCCGCGTCGAGCAGCGCCGGGTGCAGCCCGTACCGGCCGGCCTCGGCCGACTGCTCCTCGTCCAGGCCGACCTCGGCGAACACCTCCGCCCCACGCCGCCAGGCCGCGCGCAGCCCGCGGAAGGCCGGCCCGTAGTGGTAGCCCTCGGCCACCAGCCGCTCGTACAGCCCCCCGGTCTCCAGGGCCACCGCACCGGGCGGCGGCCACGCACCGGCCTCGAAGGCGTCCGCCGACCCGTCCGGGGCCGGACCGGAGGCCGCCAGCACGGCGGTGGCGTGGCGGGTCCACGACCCGTCGCCGCCCTGCTCCGGACGGGCGTGGATCCCGACCTGCCGCACACCGGACGGCTGCGCGGCGCCCACCCGCACCTGCAACCGGAGGCCGCCCTGCTCGGGCAGGACCAGCGGCCGCTCGATCACCAGCTCGTCGAGCAGTTCGCAGCCGACCTGGTCGCCGGCCCGGACGGCCAGTTCGACGAAGGCCGTGCCCGGCAGGACGGCGGTGCCCGCCACGGCGTGGTCGGCGAGCCAGGGGTGGGTGTCCAATGAGAGGCGGTTGGTGAACAGGACCTCGTCGCTGTCCGCCGGCTCGATCACCGCGCCGAGCAGGGGGTGGTCCGCCGTGGCGAGTCCGGCGCCGGTCAGCCCGGCTGCCCCCGACCCGGAGGCGTTCAGCCAGTAGCGCTGCCGCTGGAACGGATAGGTCGGCAGCTCCACCCGCTGTGCGGGCACGCCGCCGAAGGCCGCCGTCCAGTCCACCGGCCGGCCCTGGACGTGCACCTCGGCGACCGAGGCGAGGAACCGGTCGAGTCCGCCGTCGTCGCGGCGCAGCGAGCCGGTGACGATGCCCTGGGCCCCGGCGGCCTCCAGGGTCTCCTGCACGCTCACCGCCAGCACCGGGTGCGGACCGACCTCGACGAAGACGCCGTGGCCCTGATCCACCAGCGCCCGTGTCGCGGGCTCGAAGGCGACGGTCCGGCGGAGGTTGCGGTACCAGTAGTCGGCGTCGAGTTCGGCGCCGGTCAGCCACCGCTCCTCGACCGTCGAGTAGAACGGCACGCTCGCCGGGCCCGGCACGACCGGCGCGAGCACCTCCAGCAGTTCGTCGCGCAGCCGCTCCACCTGCGAGGTGTGCGAGGCGTAGTCCACCGGAATCCGCCGGGCCCGCACCTCCCGCTCCTGACAATGCGCCACAAGCTCGTCCAGAGCTCCCGGTTCACCGGCCACCACGGTACCGGCGGGGCCGTTCAACGCCGCGATCTGAATCCGGTCCTGCCAACGGCCGAGCAGCTCACCGACCTCCTCGGCGGGCAACGGAACGGACACCATGCCGCCGAGCCCGGCCAGCCCGGTCAATGCCCGGCTGCGCAGGGCCACCACCCGCGCCGCGTCCGACAACGACAACGCCCCCGCCACACACGCGGCCGCGATCTCCCCCTGCGAATGCCCCACCACCGCCGCCGGCTCGACACCGTAGGAACGCCACAACTCGGCCAGCGACACCATCACGGCGAACAACGCGGGCTGCACCACATCGACCCGCTCCAACGACGGCGCCCCCGACCCACCGCGCAAGGCCTCGAAGAGATCCCAGTCGACGAACGGCTTCAACGCCTCCGCGCACTCCGTCAGCCGATCCCGGAAGACACCGGACGCCTCGGCCAGCTCGACCGCCATGCCGACCCACTGCGCACCCTGGCCGGGGAAGACGAAGACCGTCCGGCCCGGGCCCGGGCCCGCCGCCACGCCGCGGACCACGCCCGGCGCCGGAGCGTCCTCGGCCAGGGCGGCGAGGCCCTGCAACAGGCTGTCCGCATCGGTGCCGAGCAGTACCGCACGGTGCTCCAGGACGGCCCGGGTGGTCGCGAGCGCGTGCCCGACCGCCGCCGGGCCCGGCACCGGGTCGGCCGCCGGACGGTCCTGGAGGGCCGACCGCAGGCGCGCGGCCTGCTCGCGCAGTGCGGGCGCGCTCCGCGCCGACAGCAGCCACGGCACCACGGCGGGCGGGCCGGGCACCGCCGGTACGGCGGCGGGCTGCGGCGCTGCGGGTACGCCGGCGGGCTGCGGCGCTGCCGGTGCCTCGGCCTGCTCCGGCTCCGTTGCGGCCGGCGCCTGTTCGAGGACGACATGGGCATTGGTCCCACTCATGCCGAACGAGGAGACCCCGGCCCGGCGCGGGCGGTCGGCCGCCGGCCACGGCCGGGCCTCGGTCAGCAACCGGAGCGCGCCCGAGGACCAGTCGATGTGCGGGGACGGCTCCTCGGCGTGCAACGTCCTCGGCAGGACTCCCTTCTGCATCGCCATCACCATCTTGATCACCCCGGACACGCCGGCCGCACCCTGGGCATGGCCGACGTTGGACTTCAACGAGCCCAGCCACAGCGGCTGTTCGGCGGGCCGCTCCCGACCGTAGGTGGCCAGCAGCGCCTGCGCCTCGATCGGGTCACCGAGCCTGGTGCCGGTGCCGTGCGCCTCGACGACGTCCACCTCCGTGGCGGACAGCCGGGCGTCGGCCAGCGCCCGCCGGATCACCCGCTGCTGGGAGGGGCCGTTCGGCGCGGACAGCCCGTTCGACCGACCGTCCTGATTGACCGCCGACCCGCGCACCACCGCCAGGACCTGATGGCCGTTGCGGCGCGCGTCCGACAGCCGCTCGACCAGCAGCAGCCCGACCCCCTCGGCCATGCCGAAGCCGTCCGCGCCGGCCCCGAAGGCCCGGCAGCGCCCGTCCGTGGACAGGCCGCGCAGGCGGGAGAACCGGACGAACTCCTCGGGGGTGAGCATCACCGTCACCCCGCCGGCCAGCGCCAGCGAGCACTCGCCCGACCGCAACGACTGGACGGCGAGGTGCAGGGCGACCAGCGAGGAGGAACAGGCGGTGTCGACCGTCACCGCGGGGCCCTCCAGCCCCAGGGTGTAGGAGATCCGGCCCGAGGCGACGCTGGCGGCGCTGCCGGTACCGACGTGCCCCTCCAGATCGGCCGGGATCTGCGCGCCGCGCCGCGCGTAGTCGCCGTAGACCACCCCGGCGAACACCCCGGTGTCGGTGCCGCGCACCGACACCGGATCGATGCCCGCGTGCTCGAAGGCCTCCCAGGCGGTCTCCAGCAGCAGCCGCTGCTGGGGGTCCATCGCCAGCGCCTCACGCGGCGAGATGCCGAAGAACCCGGCGTCGAAGTCGGCGGCGTCGTGGAGGAACCCGCCGGCCCGGACGTAGGAGCGGCCCGGCACGTCGGGGTCCGGGTCGTAGAAGTCCGTGAGGTCCCAGCCGCGGTTGACGGGCAGCGCCGAGATCACGTCGGCCCCGGACGCCACCAGGTCCCACAGGCCCTCGGGCGAGGTGACCCCGCCGGGCAGCCGGCAGGCCATGCCGACGATCGCGATCGGCTCCTGGCGGCTGTCCTCCACCTCCCGCAGGCGGTCGCGGGTCTCGCGCAGCTCGGCGGTCACCCGGTTGAGGAAGTAGCGCATCCGGTCGTCATTCATGAGCGTTTCCCTCTGCGGAGTGATCGGGCTGGTAGATGCCGAACTCGTCGCCGAGGAGCCCGATCAGCTCGTCGTCGGTCACGGCTTCGAGTTCGGTGACGGTGTCGGCGGGGCCGGCGGCGCGCGACGCGGTGGCGCGCCAGCCGGCCAGCAGGTCCTGCAGGCGGTCGCCGACCGCCTGCCGTTCGGCCCCGGCGACCGAGGCGGCGGAGAGGATCGCCGCCAGCCGGTCCAGTTCCGCCAGGATCGGCACCACGGTGGTGTCGGGGCGCGGCGCCAGCTCGGCGTACAGGTGGTCGGCCAGGGCGGCCGGCGTCGGATGGTCGTAGATCAGGGTGGCGGTCAGCCGCAGGCCGGTCGCCGCCCGCAGACGGTTGCGCAGTTCGACGGCGGTCAGCGAGTCGAAGCCGAGGTCCTTGAACGGCTGGTCCGGCTCGATCGCCTCCGGCGAGGAGTGCCGCAGGACGGTCGCGATCACCGGCCGGACCAGCTCCAGCAGCGCCCCGGGGCGCTCCGCCTCCGGGAGCTCCGCCAGCCGACGGGCCAGGTCGGTCGACGGCCCGTCCTGCCCGCCCCCGGCCGCCGGACCGGACGGGGCGGGCCCGCGCCGCGCCGCCCGGAGGTCGCCCAGCAGGGGCGCGTTCCAGGCCGGGTCGTCCCAGGCACAGCGCAGGACGGCGACGGAGGTCTCGTCGTGGTCGAGGATCCCCTGGAGGACGTCCAACGCCTGGGCCGGGTCGAGGTCCTGGGCGCCGTGGCGGCGGATCCGGTCCTCGGCGGCGGGGCCGGCCACGACGGCGCCGTCCCAGTGGCCCCAGGCGATGGCGGTGGCGGGCAGGCCGTCGGCGCGCCGCTGGTGGGCCAGGGCGTCCAGATAGGCATTGCCCGGCGCGTAGTTGGCGTGCCCGGCCAGACCGCAGATACCGGCGAAGGAGGAGAACAGGACGAATGCGGAGAGGTCCAGGTCCTTGGTCAGCTCGTGCAGCACCAGGGCGCCGGCTGCCTTGATCCGCAATACGCGCTGCATCTGATCGACCGTCACCGTGTCGAGCAGGGCGTCGTCGAGCAGGGCGGCCGTGTGGATCACGGCGGTGAGCGGGTACTCCGCCGGCAGTCCGGCCAGCACCTGCGCCACCGCGGTCCGGTCGGACAGGTCACAGGCGGCCGTGGCGACCCGCGCACCCGAGGCGGCCAGCTCGGCGAGGAACTCGTCTTCCTCCCAGGCGACTTCGCTCAGGAGAAGCAGGTGTTCGGCGCCGTCGCCGGCCAGCCGACGGGCGACGTGACGGCCGAGGGCACCGGTGGCACCCGTGATCAACACGGTGCCCCGGGGCTCCCACGCGCGAACGGCCGCCCGACCGGCCAGCGGCGCCCGCTCCAACCGGCGGACGAACAACCCGGAAGCCCTGACCGCCAGTTCGTCTTCACCGTGCCCGCCCAGGAGAGCGAGGACCGCGGCCTCCACCGCCTCCCTCCCCGGACGCTCGGGCAGGTCCAGTACGCCGCCCCACCGGTCCGGCTGCTCGGCGGCGACCACCCGGCCCAGGCCCCAGATCGTCGCCTGCTCCGGACTCGGCACCCGCTCGTCGACCCCGACCGCCACCGCGCCACGCGTCACACACCACAACGGCGCGGAAACACCGGCGGCCTCCAGGGCCTGCACCAGGGCCAGCGTCGCCGCCAGCCCCCACGGCACCGCCGCACCACCAGCCGCCGACCCCGGCCCACTCGCCAACAACGACACCACACCGGCCGGCGCGCGATCCTTCAACACCGCCGCCAACGACTCACGGTCACACTCGTCACCCACCACCAACGTGCTGGTCCGCACACCGCGTTCGGCGAAGGCCGCCTCCAGCACCGCGCCCCACTCACCGTCCGCACCCGCACGCGGCACCACCAGCAGCCACTCGCCCCCGGACACCTCCGCGGCAGCCACCGCGCCCAACGGCTGCCAGACCACGCGATAGCGCAACGCGTCCACCGCCTCCAACGGCGAACCGTCCGCCCGCTCCAACCAGAACCGCTCCCCCTGGAAGGCGTACGTGGGCAGATCCACCCGACGACCACCACCGGTGGCGGCGCTCCAGTCCACCGGCACGCCGCGCACCCAGACCTGCGCGGCCGAGGCGAGGAAGCGGTCCAGGCCGCCCTCACCACGACGCAGAGTCCCCACCACGACGGCCGAGCCGCCCGACTCCTCCACCGTCTCCTCGACGGCCAGGTTCAGCACCGGGTGCGCACTGCTCTCCACGAACGCCCGGAACTCATCGGCCGCACAGGCCCGGACGGCCTCCGCGAAGGCCACCGGCTCCCGCAGGTTCCGGTACCAGTACTCCGCGTTCAACTCCGCCGGGTCCAACAGGCTGCCCGTCACGGACGAATAGAACGGCACGTCCGCCGGCCGGGGCACGACATCGCCCAGGACGTCGAGCAGCTCCTCCCGGACCGACTCGACCTGCGCGGAGTGCGAGGCGTAGTCCACCGGAATCCGCCGAGCCCGCACCCCCCGCGCCTCACAGTCCGCCAGCAGCTCCGCCAACGCCGACGGATCCCCCGACACCACCACCGAGTTCGGCCCGTTGACCGCCGCCAGGGACAACCGGGCGCCGCTTGAAGCCACCAACTCCTCAGCGTCGGAAGGGCTCAGTGCCAACGACACCATCCCACCCAACCCCGCCAGCCCCCGCGCGATCACCCCACTACGCAGGGCCACGATCCGCGCCGCGTCCTCCAGCGACAACGCGCCCGCCACACAGGCCGCCGCGATCTCGCCCTGCGAATGCCCCACCACCGCGGCCGGCTCCACACCGTAAGAGCGCCACAACTCGGCCAGCGACACCATCACCGCGAACGACACCGGCTGCACCACATCCACCCGCTCCAACGACGCGGCCCCGGACACACCCCGCACCACATCCAGCAGGTCCCACTCGACGAACGGCCGCAACGCCTCCGCACACTCCACCAACCGCGCCGCGAACACCGGCGAGGAATCCAACAACTCCGCACCCATCCCCACCCACTGCGCCCCCTGACCCGGGAACACGAACACCGCACCCGCAGCGTCCAGCAGGTCCGCCGTACCCTCCACGATCTCAGGCGACAGCTCGTCGGACGCCAAAGCGTGCAGACCCGCCAGGCCCTGGGCCCGGTCCCCCGCGACGACCACCGCCCGGCGCTCCAACTGCGCACGCCCCGCAGCCAACGAGAACCCCACGTCCAGCACACCGGTCTCGGCCCGACCCTCCCACCAGGCCGACAACCGCTCCGCCTGCCCCCGCAACGCCGACCCACCCCGCGCCGACACCACCAACGGCACCACCGGCAGGGCCACCGACGGAAGGGGCTCCTCGATCGGAGCCTGCTCCAGGACCACATGGGCGTTGGTCCCGCTGATCCCGAAGGAGGAGACGGCGGCCCGACGCGGCCGCTCCCCCGGGAGCCAGTCCCGAGCCTCCGTCAACAACTCGACCGCCCCCGAGGACCAGTCGATGTGCGGAGAGGGCTCATCCACGTGGAGCGTCCTCGGCAGCAGACCCGCCCGCATCGCCGACACCATCTTGATCACACCCGCCACACCCGCCGCGGCTTGAGTGTGGCCGATGTTCGACTTCACCGACCCCAACCACAGCGGCACACCCTCGGCACGGTCCTGGCCGTAGGTGGCGAGCAGTGCCTGCGCCTCGATCGGGTCACCCAGCGTGGTCCCCGTCCCGTGCGCCTCCACCACGTCCACGTCCCGCGCCGACAACCCCGCGTTCGCCAACGCCTGCCGAATCACCCGCTGCTGCGACGGCCCGTTCGGCGCCGTCAGACCGTTCGACGCACCATCCTGATTCACCGCGCTGCCACGCACCACCGCCAACACCGAATGCCCCAACCGCCGAGCATCCGACAACCGCTCCACCAACAGCACACCGACACCCTCGGCCATCCCGAAACCATCGGCATCCACCGAGAACGACCGGCACCGACCGTCCCTCGACAACCCCCGCTGCCGCGAGAACTCCACGAACATCCCCGGGGTCGACATCACCGTCACCCCACCCGCCAACGCCAGATCACACTCACCCGACCGCAACGACTGCACCGCGAGGTGCAACGCCACCAACGACGACGAACACGCCGTGTCCACCGTCACCGCCGGCCCCTCCAGGCCCAACGCGTACGCCACCCGCCCCGACAACACACTCCCCGCGCTGCCGGTCACCGCGTAGCCCTCGACCTCGGCCGACGCGTCGCGCAGCAAGGTCGCGTAGTCCTGCATGCTCAGGCCCGCGAACACCCCGGTCCGGCTGCCCCGGGCCGATTCGGGGTCGATCCCCGCCCGCTCGAAGGCCTCCCAGGCCGTCTCCAGCAGCAACCGCTGCTGCGGATCCATCGCCAACGCCTCACGCGGCGAGATCCCGAAGAACCCCGCGTCGAAGTCGGCAGCGGCGTCCAGGAACCCGCCGGTGCGAACGTAGGAGCGCCCGGACGCGTCGGGGTCGGCGTCGTACAGGCCGGCGAGATCCCAGCCACGGTCGGCGGGCAGGCCCGAGATCGCGTCCGTCCCCGCTTCGAGCAGCCGCCACAGGTCCTCCGGCGAGCGCACCCCGCCGGGGAGCCGGCAGCTCATCCCCACGATCACGACGGGCTCGTCGGAGCCGACCGTCGCCGGGAGGACGGCTGCGGCGGCCGGCGCCCGGCCGAAGAGTTCGGCGTGCAGGTGGTCGGCCAGGGCGGTGGGTGTCGGACGGTCGTAGATCAGGGTGGCGGTCAGCCGCAGGCCGGTCGCCGCCCGCAGGCGGTTGCGCAGTTCGACGGCGGTCAGCGAGTCGAAGCCGATGTCCTTGAACGCGCGGTTGGGCAGGACGGAGTCGTCGGACGGGTGCCGCAGGACCGAGGCGACGACCTGGCGAACGATGTCCAGCAGTGCCTTCCGCTGCTCCTCGCCGGAGAGTCCGGCCAGGCGGCGCAGCAGATCCGACGATCCGTCGGACGTGGTGGCGGCCCTCCGGCCCGGCTCGGCCTCCGGGCGATCGGCGGCGAGGAGCTCGCTCAGCAGCGGGACCGGCCGGGCCCCCGCGCCAAGCCCCGTACCGTCCCAGCGGGTGCTGAAGACGGCGACCGAGGTCTCGTCGTGGTCGAGGATGCCCCCGAGCGCGTCCAGTGCCAGCTCCGGCCGGAAGGTCAGCACTCCGCGTCGGCGGATCTGCTCCTCGATGGCGGGGGCCGCGATGCCGCCCCCGTCCCAGTGGCCCCAGGCGATGGCGGTGGCGGGCAGGCCGTCTGCCCGCCGCTGGTGGGCCAGGGCGTCCAGATAGGCGTTGCCCGGCGCGTAGTTGGCGTGCCCGGCCAGACCGCAGGTGCCGGCGATCGAGGAGAACAGGACGAAGGCGGAGAGGTCCAGGCCCTTCGTCAGCTCGTGCAGCACCAGGGCGCCACCGACCTTGACCTGCAGCACCCGCTCCATCTGGTCGACCGTCAGATCGCCTAGCAGGGCGTCGTCGAGCAGGGCGGCCGTGTGGATCACGGCGGTGAGCGGGTACTCCGCCGGCAGTCCGGCCAGTACCTCCGCCACCGCCCCGCGGTCGGACACGTCACAGGCGGCCATGGTGACCTGTGCACCCAGCGCGGTGAGTTCGGCCTCGAAGGCGTCGGCGTCGGGTGCGTCACGGCCGCTGCGGCTCAGCAGGAGCAGGTGGTCGGCGCCGTCGCCGGCCAGCCGCCGTGCGACGTGACGGCCGAGCGCGCCGGTGGCACCGGTGATCAGCACGGTGCCCCGGGGCTCCCACGCCCGGACCGGCGCCACGCCCGCCAGCGGCGCCCGCTCCAACCGGCGGACGAACAACCCGGATGCCCTGACCGCCAGTTCGTCCTCACCGTGCCCGCCGAGCAGGGCGGCGACGGTGGCCCGAGCGACCTCGCCGCCGACGGACTCCGACACATCCACGATGCCGCCCCACCGGTCCGGCAGCTCGGCGGCGACCACCCGGCCCAGGCCCCAGATCGTCGCCTGCTCCGGACTCGGCACCCGCTCGTCGACCCCGACCGCCACCGCGCCACGCGTCACACACCACAACGGCGCGGAAACACCGGCGGCCTCCAGGGCTTGCACCAGGGCCACCGTCGCCGCCAGCCCCCACGGCACCGCCGCACCACCGACCGCCGACCCCGGCCCACTCGCCAGCAACGACACCACACCGGCCGACGCGCGATCCTTCAACACCGCCGCCAGCGACTCACGGTCACACTCGTCACCCACCACCAACGTGCTGGCGCGCACGCCGTGTTCGGCGAACGCCGCTTCCAACGCCGTGCCCCACTCACCGTCCCCGCCCCCGTCCGGCACCACCAGCAGCCACTCGCCCCCGGACACCTCCGGGGCGGGCACCGCGTCCAACGGCCGCCAGACGACCCGGTAGCGCAACGCGTCCACCGCCCCCAACGGCGAAGCACCCGCCGGCTCCAACCAGAACCGCTCACCCTGGAAGGCGTACGTCGGCAGATCCACCCGACGACCACCCGTCGTCGCCACCGCCCAGTCCACCGGCACGCCGCGCACCCAGACCTGTGCGGCCGAGGCGAGGAAGCGGTCCAGGCCGCCCTCACCACGACGCAGCGTCCCCACCACGACGGCCTGGTGGCCGAGTTCCTCCACGCTCTCCTCGATACCCGGACCGAGCACCGGGTGCGGGCTCACCTCGACGAAGACCCGGTAACCCTGCTCGGACAACCGGCGCACCGCCCGGTCGAAGCGCACCGTCTCCCGCAGGTTGCGGTACCAGTACTCGCCGTCCAGCCCCTCGGTCTCCAGGAAGTCCCCGGTCAGCGTCGAGCAGAACGCCACCCCCGACGCCCGCGCCGCGCCCGACCCCAGGACGTCGAGCAACTCCTCCCGGACCGACTCGACCTGCGCGGAATGCGAGGCGTAGTCCACCGGAATCCGCCGAGCCCGCACCCCCCGCGCCTCACAGTCCGCCAGCAACCCCTCCAACGCCGACGGATCCCCCGACACCACCACCGAGTTCGGCCCGTTCACCGCCGCCACCGACAACCCGGAGCCGCTAGCAGCCACCAACTCCTGTGCCTTCGACAGGCCCAGCGCCAGCGACACCATGCCACCGCGCCCCGCCAGCCCCTCCGCGATCACCCGGCTGCGCAGCGCCACGATCCGCGCCGCATCCGACAGCGACAACGCGCCCGCCACACAGGCCGCCGCGATCTCGCCCTGCGAATGCCCCACCACCGCGGCCGGCTCCACACCGTAGGAACGCCACAACTCGGCCAGCGACACCATCACCGCGAACGACACCGGCTGCACCACATCCACCCGCTCCAACGACGCGGCCCCGGACACACCCCGCACCACATCCAGCAGGTCCCACTCGACGAACGGCCGCAACGCCTCCGCACACTCCACCAACCGCGCCGCGAACACCGGCGAGGAATCCAACAACTCCGCACCCATCCCCACCCACTGAGCCCCCTGCCCCGGGAACACGAACACCACACCCGCAGCGTCCAGCAGGTCCGCCGTACCCTCCACGATCTCAGGCGACAGCTCGTCGGACGCCAAAGCGTGCAGACCCGCCAGGCCCTGGGCCCGGTCCCCCGCGACGACCACCGCCCGGCGCTCCAACTGCGCCCGCCCCGCCGCCAGCGAGAACCCCACGTCCAGCACACCGGTCTCGGCCCGACCCTCCCACCAGGCCGACAACCGCTCCGCCTGCCCCCGCAACGCCGACCCACCCCGCGCCGACACCGCCAACGGCACCACCGGTGGAGCGACCGAAGGATCCCGGACCGGAAGCGGCTCCTCCTCGGGCGCCTGCTCCAGGACCACGTGCGCGTTGGTCCCACTGATCCCGAAGGACGACACCCCGGCCCGAAGGGGCTGCTCCCCCGACTGCCACTCCCGGGCCTCCGTCAACAACTCCACAGCCCCCGAGGACCAGTCGACGTGCGGCGAGGGCTCATCGGCATGCAGCGTCCTGGGCAGCAGACCCGCCCGCATCGCCGACACCATCTTGATCACACCCGCCACACCCGCCGCCGCCTGCGGGTGCCCGATGTTCGACTTGACGGACCCGAGGTACAGGGGGCGGTCCGCCGAGCGCTCCTGGCCGTAGGTGGCGAGCAGCGCCTGCGCCTCGATCGGGTCACCCAGCGTGGTCCCCGTCCCGTGCGCCTCCACCACGTCCACGTCCCGCGCCGACAACCCCGCGTTCGCCAACGCCTGCCGAATCACCCGCTGCTGCGACGGCCCGTTCGGCGCCGTCAGACCATTCGACGCACCGTCCTGATTCACCGCGCTGCCACGCACCACCGCCAACACCGAATGCCCCAACCGCCGAGCATCCGACAACCGCTCCACCAACAACACACCGACACCCTCGGCTATCCCGAAACCATCGGCATCCACCGAGAACGACCGGCACCGACCGTCCCTCGACAGCCCCCGCTGCCGCGAGAACTCCACGAACATCCCCGGGGTCGACATCACCGTCACCCCGCCCGCCAACGCCAGATCACACTCACCCGACCGCAACGACTGCACCGCGAGGTGCAACGCCACCAACGACGACGAACACGCCGTGTCCACCGTCACCGCCGGCCCCTCCAGGCCCAACGCATACGCCACCCGCCCCGACAACACGCTGAGCGTGTTACCCGTCAGCAGATAGCCGCCCAGCTCGTCCGAGCCCTCGTGCAGCCGGGGGCCGTACTCCTGCGAGAGCGCACCGGCGAAGACACCCGTCCGGCTCCCCCGCAGCGAGGCCGGATCGATCCCCGCCCGCTCGACCGCCTCCCACGACGTCTCCAGCAGCAACCGCTGCTGCGGATCCATCGCCAACGCCTCACGCGGCGAGATCCCGAAGAACCCCGCGTCGAACTCCGCGACACCCTCCAGGAACCCGCCCGCCCGGACGTAGGAGCGCCCGGACGCATCGGGGTCGGCGTCGTACAGGCCGGCGAGATCCCAGCCACGGTCGGTCGGCAGCGGGGCGACCGCTTCTCCGCCCGCCACCACCAGCCGCCACAGGTCCTCCGGCGAGCGCACCCCGCCGGGGTAGCGACACCCGATCCCCACCACCGCCACCGGCTCGGTCGACGCGGCCTCCACCGCACGCAAGCGCTCCCTGGTCTGCCGCAGATCGGCCGACACACGCTTCAGGTAGTCGAGGAGCTTCTCTTCGTTATCCATCGGGAATCCGTCCAACGGGTAGAGGCCGGGAGCACCGTTCGAAGTCGGGCCGAGCGGGCGGGGCAGCAGGGCAGGACAAGGAGGCAGGACAGGAGGGCGGGGCGCGCGAGCGGGATCAGGAGAGGCCGAACTCCTCGTCGATGAGCGAGAAGATGTCGTCGACGGTGGCGGATTCGAAGTCCGCTCGGGGTGCGGCCCCGGTGTCGAAGGCGCGGGCCTCCTTCCACTTCCCGAGCAGGGCTTCGAGACGCTCGGTGATCCCGGCCACCGCGTCGTCGTCCTGGGCGACCTCGCCGAGCGCGCCTTCCAGCCTGTCGAGTTCCTCGAAGGCGGCCGCCCCGGCGGACGTTCCCGCGCCCCCGGAGGCCCCGGCGGTGCCGGCCTCCCCGGCGAGCCGGGCCCGCAGCAGGGTCGCGAGCTCGGCCGGCGTCGGGTGGTCGAACACGGTGGTGGTCGGCAGTCGCAGCCCGGTCGCCGCGTTCAGCCGGTTCCGCAGCTCCGTGGCGGCCAGGGAGTCGAAGCCGAGCTCCCGGAAGGCCCGCCGGGCGTCGACCGCGCCGGCGAGACCGTGCCCGAGCACCACGGCCGTCTCGTCGAGCACCAGGTCCAGGACCAGACGCTCGCGCTCCGGCGCGCGGAGTCCGGCGAGCCGTTGCGCCAGCGCCGTCCCCCCGGCGGACGATCCGGCGGCGGCCGTCCGGCGGTCGGTGACCCGGACCAGCCCGCGCAGCAGCGGCGGCACTGCGGCCAGGCCGGCTCCGGAGGCGGCGTGTGCCCGCAGGGAGGTGGCGTCCAGGCGCATCGGCACCGCCACCGGCTCACCGGTGCGGTGGGCGGCGTCGAAGAGCGCCAGGCCGTCCTCGGTCGAGAGCGCGCCCATGCCGACCCGCCGCATCCTGGTCAGGTCGGCGCCTTCGAGGTGGCCCGTCATGGCGCTGCGTTCGGCCCAGAGCCCCCAGGCCAGCGAGAGGGCCGGCAGGCCGCGGGAGCGCCGGTGGCGGGCCAGCCCGTCCAGGAACGCGTTGGCCGCCGCGTAGTTGCCCTGGCCGGCGGCGCCCACCAGGGCGGTGGCGGAGGAGAAGAGGGCGAACACCGCGAGGTCCAGGTGCTCGGTCAGCCGGTGCAGGTGCCAGGCGGCGTCCACCTTGGGCGCCAGGACGCGGTCCAGCCGCTCCCGGTCCAGCGAGGGGACGACTCCGTCGTCCAGCACGCCCGCCGTGTGGACGACCGCCGTCAGCGGGTGCGCGGCCGGTACCCGGGCCAGCAGGCGGGCCACGGCCTCGGCGTCCGTGACGTCGCACGCGGCGGTCGTCACGGTGGCGCCGAGGGCGGTCAGCTCGGCGGCGAGTGCGGCCGCGCCCTCGGCGTCCGCGCCCCGGCGCGAGGCCAGCAGCAGGTGCCGCACCCCGTGCCGGGTCACCAGGTGCCGGGCGGTCAGTGCGCCCAGCGTCCCCGAGGCGCCGGTGACCAGCGCGGTGCCGTCCGGGTCCGGCGCCTGGGGAACGGTCAGGACGATCTTCCCGACGTGCCGGGCCTGGCGCAGGTGGCGGAACGCCTCCGGGGCCCGGCGGACGTCCCAGACGGTCAGCGGTGTCCGGTGCAGCACCCCGGCCTCGAACAGCGCCAGGACCTCGCGGAGCATCTCGCCGATCCGCCCGGGGTCGACCTCCATCAGGTCGAAGATCCGGTAGTCGACGCCGGGGTGACGGGCGGCCACCTCGGCCGGGTCCCGGTGGTCGGTCTTCCCCATCTCCAGGAACCGCCCGCCCCCGGGCAGCAGCCGCAGGGAGGCGTCCACGAACTCCCCCGCCAGCGAGTTGAGCACGACCGAGACCCCGCGGCCCCCGGTCGCCGCCAGGATCCGCTCCTCGAAGCTGAGGTCACGGGAGGAGGCGATGTGCGCCTCGTCCAGCCCCGACGACCGCAGGGTGTCCCACTTCCCCGGGCCGGCCGTGCCGAAGACCTCGGCCCCCCAGTGCCGGGCCAGTTGG
Source organism: Kitasatospora sp. NPDC058218 (assembly GCF_042882445.1). NCBI lineage: Bacteria > Bacillati > Actinomycetota > Actinomycetes > Kitasatosporales > Streptomycetaceae > Kitasatospora > Kitasatospora sp. NPDC058218. Next base: position 24,426 of record NZ_JBHVWC010000068.1, read on the forward strand.
ACCGCGGCCATGCCCACCCCGCCCGCCGCCGAGTGGACGAGGACCGCCTCGCCGGGCAGCAGACCCGCCAAGTCCCGCAGGCCGTGGTAGGCGGTCAGGAAGACCACGGGGACGGCGGCCGCCTCGGCGAAGGACCAGCCGTCCGGTACCGGCACGACGGCCCGGTGGTCGGCCACCGCGACCGGACCGAACGCGCCGGAGAACAGGCCCATCACCCGGTCGCCGACGGCGAGGCCGGCCACCCCGGGGCCGACCTCGGTGACCACGCCGGCGCCCTCGATGCCCAGCCCGTCGAGCCTCGGGACCAGGCCCAGCGCGACCACGACGTCACGGAAGTTGAGGCCGGCGGCACGGACCGCGATCCGTACCCGGCCCTCGGCCAAGGGGCCGGAGGCGGTGTCGTCCGGGCTCGGCAGCAGCGCCAGGTTCTCCAGGGTGCCCTTGCCCGCGATGTCCAGCCGCCAGGCGGGCGCCCCGGTGGGCGGCGCCAGCGCCGGCACCGCCCTGGCGAGCCGGGGAACGCTCAGGGTGCCTGCCCGGACGGCGAGTTGGGGCTCGCCGGAGTGGACCGCCGCGGCGACCACGGCCGGTGACGCCGCCTCCTCGTCGAGGTCCAGCAGGACGAAGCGGCCGGGGTTCTCCGCCTGCGCCGCCCGCACCAGCCCCCACACCGGGTCCTGCACCGGCACGGCCGCTCCCTCACCGGGGCGGACGGCCACGGCCCCCCGGGTCACGACCACCAGGCGGGAGGAGGCGAACCGGTCGTCGGCCAGCCAGCTCTGCAGCGCGTCGAGGACGCGACCGGTCAGGGCGCGGACCGCCGCCCCGGGGTCGCCGGGCACGGTCTGCTCCGCGCAGGGCAGGAGGACCACCTCGGGCACGGGGCCGCTCGTCCGCGTCGACGCCTCCGCCAGGGCGCGCAGATCGGCGAAGGTCCCGCCGCCGAGGCCGCCGAGGCCGTGGGCGCCCGCGCCCTCGGCCGCCACCACGGCCCAGCGGCCGGGCCCCTGCGGGGAGCCGGGCGCAGCGGCCGCCGGCGCACCGACGGCGATCCAGTCGACCTGGAAGAGCGCATCGCCCTGGGCCCGGCCGACGTCGTCCAGTTGCTCCCGGGTGACCGGCCGCAGCACCAGCGACTCGATCCCGGCGACCGGCCGCCCGGTGGTGTCGGCGACGGTCAGCGCCACCTTGCCGGCCCCCAGCGGGGTGACCGCGACCCGCAGCGCGGTCGCGCCGACGGCGTGCAGCGCCAGGCCCTCCCAGGCGAAGGGCAACTGCGGCAGGCCGTCCGCCGGTCCCCCGGCAGGCCCGGCCAGACCGATGACGTGCAGCGCGGCGTCCAGGAGCGCCGGGTGCACGGCGAAGCGTCCGGCCTCGCCGGCAAGCTCCTCGGGCAGGGCGACCTCGGCGAACACCTCGTCGCCGCGCCGCCAGGCGGCCCTGACCCCCCGGAAGGCCGGGCCGTAGGGCAGGCCGCTCTCGGCCAGGCCCGCGTACAGCCCGTCGATCCGGACGGGTGCGGCCCCCGGCGGGGGCCAGGCCGCCGGGCCGGCGTCGCGTTCCGGGCCCGCTCCGGCCGGGCCCGCCACGCCGGTGGCGTGCCTGGTCCACGGCTGCTCGGCCGGTGCGCCCGCCGGGTGGGAGTGCAGGCTCACCGGACGCCGGCCGGCCTCGTCGGGCGCGCCGACGACCACCTGGAGCGACACCGCACCTTCGTCGGGCAGGACGAGCGGGGCATGCAGCGTGAGCTCCTCCACCCGGCCGCACCCGGCCCGGTCGGCGGCCTGGAAGGCCAGCTCCAGCAGCGCGGTGCCGGGGACCACGGTGGTCCCGAGGACGGTGTGGTCCGCCAGCCACGGGTGCGCGGCCAGGGAGAGCCGGCCGGTGACCAGGACGCCGTCCGAGTCGGGCAGCGCGAGCGTCGCGCCCAGGAAGGGGTGGTCGACCGGGAGCAGCCCCAGGGTGCTCGCGTCACCCGTCGTGGCCTGGGCCGGCTCCCACCAGTAGGACTGCCGCTGGAACGCGTACGTCGGCAGGTCCGCCGGGGTGGCGCCGGTGCCGGCGAACGCGGCCGTCCAGTCCACCGGGCCGCCCCGGACGAAGGCTTCGGCGGCCGAGGCGAGGAAGCGGTCCAGGCCGCCCTCACCACGACGCAGCGTCCCCACCACGACGGCCTGGTGGCCGAGTTCCTCCACGCTCTCCTCGATGCCCGGGCCGAGCACCGGGTGCGGGCTCACCTCGACGAAGACCCGGTAACCCTGCTCGGACAACCGGCGCACCGCCCGGTCGAAGCGCACCGTCTCCCGCAGGTTGCGGTACCAGTACTCGCCGTCCAGCCCCTCGGTCTCCAGGAAGTCCCCGGTCAGCGTCGAACAGAACGCCACCCCCGACGCCCGCGCCGCGCCCGACCCCAGGACGTCGAGCAACTCCTCCCGGACCGACTCGACCTGCGCGGAATGCGAGGCGTAGTCCACCGGAATCCGCCGAGCCCGCACCCCCCGCGCCTCACAGTCCGCCAGCAGTCCCTCCAACGCCGACGGATCCCCCGACACCACCACCGAGTTCGGCCCGTTCACCGCCGCCACCGACAACCGGCCATCCCCGGCAGCCACCAACTCCTCAGCCTCAGCAGGGCTCAGCGCCAACGACACCATCCCACCCAACCCCGCCAGCCCCCGCGCGATCACCCCACTACGCAACGCCACGATCCGCGCCGCATCCTCCAGCGACAACGCCCCGGACACACAGGCCGCCGCGATCTCCCCCTGCGAATGCCCCACCACCGCCGCCGGCTCCACACCGAACGAACGCCAGACGGCCGCCAGCGACACCATCACCGCGAACGACACCGGCTGCACCACATCCACCCGCTCCAACGACGCGGCCCCGGACACACCCCGCACCACATCCAGCAGGTCCCACTCGACGAACGGCCGCAACGCCTCCGCACACTCCACCAACCGCGCCGCGAACACCGGCGAGGAATCCAGCAGTTCGGCACCCATCCCCACCCACTGAGCCCCCTGACCCGGGAACACGAACACCACCCGGCCGGCCGGCTCCGACGCGTCGCCCACGATCACCTGCGGGACGGACCGGCCCTCGGCCAGCGCCGCCAGTCCGGATCGGAACCCCTCCCGGTCGCCGCGATCGGCCAGGACCACGGCGCGGTGTTCGAGGAGCGATCGGCTGACCGCCGTCGCGAGGCCGGTGTCCACCGGCCGCTCGCCGCCCCGGCCGTCCAGGTGCGACAACAGACGCCGGGCCTGCGCGGCCAGCGCCTCCGGGGAGCGTCCCGAGAGCAGCCACGGGACCGCCCCGGCGGGACTACGCCGCGACCCGTCCGGCTCCCCGCCGGGTTCCTCCGCCGGAGCCTGCTCCAGGACCACATGCGCGTTGGTCCCGCTGATCCCGAAGGAGGAGACGGCGGCCCGACGCGGCCGCTCCCCCGGGAGCCAGTCCCGAGCCTCCGTCAACAACTCGACCGCCCCCGAGGACCAGTCGACGTGCAGAGACGGCTCATCCACGTGGAGCGTCCTGGGCAGGACGCCGGCCCGCATCGCCGACACCATCTTGATCACGCCCGCCAGGCCGGCGGCCGCCTGGGTGTGCCCGATGTTCGACTTCACCGAGCCCAGCCGGAGCGGCTCCCCCTCGGGCCGGCCCTGGCCGTACGTCGCCAGCAGTGCCTCGGCCTCGATCGGGTCGCCGAGGCGGGTGCCCGTCCCGTGCGCCTCCACCACGTCCACGTCCCGCGCCGACAGCCCGGCGTTCGCCAACGCCTGGCGGATCACCCGCTGCTGCGACGGCCCGTTCGGCGCCGTCAGACCGTTCGACGCACCGTCCTGGTTCACCGCGCTGCCACGCACCACCGCCAGCACCCGGTGCCCGAGGCGCCGGGCGTCCGAGAGCCGCTCCACCAGCAGCACGCCGACGCCCTCGCTCCAGCCCGTGCCGTCCGCGGCGGCCGCGAACGGCTTGCACCGCCCGTCCGGGGCCAGGCCCTGCTGCCGGCTGAACTCGACGAACATGCCCGGGGTCGACATCACCGTCACCCCGCCCGCCAACGCCAGGTCGCACTCGCCCGACCGCAACGACTGGACCGCGAGGTGCAGCGCCACCAACGACGACGAACACGCCGTGTCCACCGTCACCGCCGGCCCCTCCAGGCCCAACGCGTAGGCGACCCGCCCCGAGATCACGCTGGGGGTGCCGCCGGTCAGCAGGTAGCCGCCCAGCTCGTCCGAACCCTCGTGCAGCCGGGGGCCGTAGTCCTGGGAGGTCGCGCCCACGAAGACTCCCGTCCGGCTCCCCCGCAGCGAAGCCGGATCGATCCCCGCCCGCTCGACCGCCTCCCACGACGTCTCCAACAGCAACCGCTGCTGCGGATCCATCGCCAACGCCTCACGCGGCGAGATCCCGAAGAACCCCGCGTCGAACTCCGCGACACCCTCCAGGAACCCGCCCGCCCGGACGTAGCTCGACCCCGGCCGCCCGGCCTCCGGGTCGAACAGCCCCTCCAGGTCCCACCCGCGGTCGGTCGGCAGCGGCGCGATCGCGTCTCCGCCCTCCAGCACCAGCCGCCACAGGTCCTCCGGGGACCGCACGCCCCCCGCGAACCGGCAGCCCATGCCCACCACGGCCACCGGCTCGGTCGACGCGGCCTCCACCGCACGCAGCCGTTCCCTGGTCCGGTACAGGTCGGTCGTCACCCACCTGAGGTACTCGACCAGCTTCTCCTCGTTCGCCACTGCTCTTCACTCCGTGTCGATGCGGCCGTGCGGAAGGTTCGGCCGTGCGGAAGGTTCGGACGTCGTGCGTCGGGGCGTGTCAGGAGTTGCGGAACTCCTGGTCGATGAAGGCGAAGAGCTCGTCGACCGTCGCCGTCCGCAACCTGCTCGGCACCGGGTCGTCGCCGTCGGCTCGCGGCGGGCCGGCCGCCAGGGAGCGCTCCAGCCGGTCCAGCTCCGCCAGGGCCCCGGAGTCCGTCGCGCGGTCCGCCGGGAGGAGCAGGACGCGCAGCCGCTCGGCCAGCACGAGGGGCGTCGGATGGTCGAACAGCAGGCCGGTCGGCAGGCGCAGCCCGGTGGCCGCGCCGAGCCGGTCGCGCAGTTCCACCGCGGTGAGCGAGTCGAAGCCCAGCTCCTTGAAGGAGAGCCCGGGGTCGACCGGGCCCGCGTCGCCGTGGCCGAGCACGACGGCCGCCTCGCTGCGCACCAGGTCGAGCAGCAGGCTCGCCCGGTCACCGGCGGGGGTGCCCTCCAGCCGGAGCCGGGGCCCCGCCGGGTCGGTGACGTCGGTGACGTCGTCCACCGGCTGCGCGGGGCCGGACCCGCCGGACGCGGTCGGGCGGGCCACGCCACCCAGCCAGTGGCGCCGGCGCTGGAACGCGTAGCCGGGCAGCTCGACCCGCCGGGCACCGTGCCCGGCGAACACCGCCTCCCAGTCCACCCCGACGCCGTGGACGTGCAGCCGGGCGAGCGCGGTGACCAGGGCCTCGGGCTCGGGCCGGTCCTTGCGCAGCGTGGGGACGAGGACGGGCCCGGCGCCCGGGCCGGCCGCCGGCCGGTCGGGCTCGGTGAGGCAGTCCCGGCCCATCGTGCTGAGCGTGCCGTCCGGCCCCAGTTCCAGGTACGCGGTGACGCCTTGGCGCTCCAGCCGGCGCATGCCGTCGAGGAACCGCACCGGTCGGCGCACGTGCCGCACCCAGTACTCGGCCGAGCCGAGCTCCTCGGCCGTGGCGGGGCCGCCGGTGACGGTGGAGACGATCGGGAGGGTCGGCGGCCGGAGGTCGAGGGCCGCCACGACACTGCGGAAGTCGTCCAGCACGGCGTCCATGTGCGGGGAGTGAAACGCGTGGCTGACCCGCAGCCGCCTCGTCCGGCGGCCGGCGGTCCGCCAGTGCGCGGCGATCCGCTCGACCTCGTCCTCGTCCCCGGCGACGACGGTCGACTCCGGGCCGTTGACGGCGGCGAGGCCGACCCGGTGCTCCCGGCCGGCCAGCAGCGGGAGCAGTTCCTGCTCGGTGGCCTGGAGCGCCGCCATCGCACCGCCCGGCGGGAGCGCCTGCATGAGCCGGCCGCGGGCCGCCACCAGCGTGCAGGCGTCCGCGAGGGAGAACACCCCGGCGACGTGGGCGGCGGCCAGTTCGCCGACGGAGTGGCCGAGCAGGACGTCCGGCCGGACACCCCGGCTCTCCAGCAGGCGGAACAGCGCGACCTCGACGGCGAACAGCGCGGGCTGCGCCGTGCCGGTGCGGTCCAGCGACTCGGCCGCGGCCGAGCCGGGTGCCGCGAAGAGCACGTCCCGGAGCGGCCCGTCCGGCGCCTGGCCCGCCGCGGCCGCGGCTGCGTCGACGTGCTCGCAGACCGCGTCCAACGCCTCGGCGAACACCGGATGTTCGTCGTACAGCGCACGCCCGGCACCGGGGCGCTGGCTGCCCTGGCCGGCGAACAGGAAGGCGAGCCGGCCGCTCCCGTACGCCCGCCCCGCCAGGACGTCCGCCGAGCTCTCGCCCCGCGCCAGTGCCGCCAGGCCGCGCCGCAACTGCGCGTCGCCCTGGCCGACGACCGCGGCGCGCTGCTCGAAGGCCGAGCGCGTCACGGCCAGCGAGAGGCCGACGTCCGCCGCGCGGAGTCCGGGCTGCTCGTCCAGCCGCGCCAGCAGCGCGGCCGCCTGGGCCCGCAGGGCCGGCACCGAACGGCCGGACAGCAGCCACGGGACCGCCCGCGCCGGCCCGTCGTCCGATCGCCCGTCCTCCGGCTGCCCGCCCGCCGGCGGCGGCCCGGCGGAGAGCACGACATGGCAGTTGGTCCCGCCCATGCCGAACGCGCTCACGCCGGCCAGCGGCGGCCGGTCCGGACTCGGCCACGGCCCCAGCTCCCGGTGCACGCGCAGATTGAGCGAATCCAGCGGAATCAGCGGGTTGGGGCTGTCGAAATTGAGGCTGGGCGGCAGTTCCCGGTGCCGCAGGCTCAGTGCGACCTTGAGCAGCCCGACGATTCCGGCGGCGCCTTCGAGGTGCCCCACATTGGTTTTCGCCGAGCCCACCAGCAGCGGCTGCCGGGAATCCCGCAGCCGGCCGAGCGCGGCGCCGAGGGCCGCGGCCTCCACCGGATCGCCGACCTTCGTGCCCGTACCGTGGAGCTCCACGTAATGGACGTCCGCCGGATCCACCCCGGCGCGGTGGTAGGCGCGCCGGACGACTTCTTCCTGCGCGAACCGGCTGGGCGCGGTGAGGCCCTCGCCGCCGCCGTCGTTGTTCACCGCGCCGCCGAGGACCAGGCAGTGGATCGGATCCCCGTCGGCGACGGCGTCCGACAGGCGTTTCAGGACGACCACCGCGCCGCCCTCGCCCCGGACGTAGCCGTCCGCCCGGGCGTCGAAGGTGAAACAGCGGCCGCTCGGCGAGAGGCCGCCGAACCGGGTCACGGCGATGCTGCTCTGCGGGGCGAGGTTGAGGTTCACTCCCCCGGCGAGTGCGAGGTCGGTCTCCCCGTGGCGCAGGCTCTCGCAGGCCTGGTGGACGGCGACCAGGGAGGACGACTGGCCGGTGTCGACGACCATGCTGGGCCCGCGCAGGCCGAGGGTGTAGGAGACCCGGTTGGCGATCATGCTGCGGTGCAGGCCGGTCACCGCGTACTGGGTCAGGGCCCGCGGACCGCGCTGGTGCTGCAGGGTCGCGTAGTCGTCCCAGATCGCGCCGAAGAAGACTCCGGCCTCCCTGCCGCCGAGCGTCGCCGGGACGATCCCGGCGTGCTCCAGCGCCTCCCAGGCGAGCTCCAGCATCAACCGCTGCTGCGGGTCCGTCGCCGCCGCCTCGCGCGGTGAAAGGCCGAAGAAGCCGGCGTCGAAACGGTCGACCTGGTCGAGGAATCCGCCCCACCGGGGAATCGACCCGGCGGATTCGGACGCCGGTCCGTCTTCCGTCGGCAATTCGCTCCAGCGGCCTTCCGGAACCTCCGTGACGGAGGTTTCACCGCTCCGGAGAAGTCGCCACAGTTCATCGGGAGTCGAAGCTCCGGGTAAACGACACGACAGACCGACAACGGCTACCGCATCACTGTGAGTCGAATTCATGGAAGGTTCGTGAGATACGTGTGCTTCCCGTGATGCCACGGAGCAACCCAACCAGCAACGACAGAACGCGTCAAGAGTCGCCCTGTACACGACACCCAGGCTCTGGACAGGAGGTCAGAGACCTTCACGGATCGGTCAACTGGCCTCGCCTGCAAGGGATCCGGACCAGAACGGCACTCCACCGCGGCGACTGCCCGGACGGCCAGGGCCGACCTGCCCGGACGGACGCGACCCAATGGCCCGGCGGGCAAATTGCCGGCTGCGGCGAATAGCCCTGGCGGCACGAACTACCCCGGCGTCCATCGTCCACGGACGACAGAATCACCCGTCCGGCCCCCGCTCCGCGCAGAGCGCCGCACGAGCCGGAACAGCGCGGCCGAGGTCGGGGCCCACCGGGGCCCCGGCCACCCGTCGGCGAGGAGATCCCCGGTGGTTAGGCTGGTGACAGCCGAGGAGACCGGCACCTGCCCTGCGGAACGTGACGCCGGCGGCACCTGCTGCCCCACCGCGAGGCAAGCATCGAGGAGCAGTCGTGACCGAACAGAGCGGCCCGCAGCGGAGCATCGCCGACATGATCCGCCGTCCCATGCTCACCGGCCTGCAGGACGCCGAACTGATCGGCCCCCTGGGCACCACGCGCATCAACGAGTGGGTCGACTGGATCGCGGCGGTCGTCGCGGGTCAGATCGTCCTGCCGATCGTCCATGAACGCGACGCCTTCGCCGACCGCGTGGACACCCTCTCGGACGTCGGCAAGCGCAACAAGCAGCTGTACCGGGACGCGGCCCAGGAGGCGCAGCAGCTGCGGTCCCGCATCGCCGAGCTGGAGGCCGAGGTGGCGCAGCTGCGCTCCCCCGCCGACCCGGTCGCCGGCCCGACCACCGGCACCCCGAGCGCCGGGAATCCGACCGCCGGCACCCCGACCGCCGAGCCGGCGGACCCCGACTCCGGCTCCGGCCCCCGCTCCGGCCCCGACGAGGCGGGCGGGCCGGTGCTCTCGCTCCGGGACCGCCTGCGCAGCAAGTACCCCGCGACCGCCGAGGCCCTGGACCGCCGGGACGCCGCGGCGGCCGAGGACACCGGCCGGACCACGGAAGGCTGACCGCCCGGCGGGCCGCCGGAGGCGCCGCCCCGGGACGCCCGGGGACGGCGGGAGCGTCGGCCCGCTCCCGAGCTGCGTACACGCATGAGCCCGGCGGCGCCCCGGGAGCCGGCCGTCGGCCGGCGCTCCGCACGTCGGTCGGCCCCCTGGCCGGCGGCGCCGACCGCAGATCGGGCGCTTCAAACCCGATCTTCGAGAACATTCACCCTATCGAGTAGATCGACCGCTCCTGAGCGCCTCGGGCCGCACCGCCCCGCCTACCGTTGACCAGCGAACGGCAAGGGGGGCACCGCCTGCGGGATCCCCTTTGTGTTGCGCCGGATGACGACCCGTCATGACGCGCGGTCCTGCTCGGAGGGAGTCCCATCCATGCCCACGCACACCGGCCCGGAGACCACCGCGGAGACCTCGGCGGTACGGTCATGAGCCGTACCGCCCTGGAGCGGATCCTCGGCGGCCCCAGCGGTCTGGGGACGGCCGGGCTGCACCCGGGCCGCCGTACCGCCGCACCGCAGACCGGCGATCCCGTCCCCGGCCTCTACCACCACCCGGTGCCGGAGCCCGACCCGGAGCGCGTCGCGGAGATCGGCAACCGGATCAAGACCTGGGCGGTGGACGAGGTCCAGCTGTATCCGCCCGAGTGGGAGGACCAGTTCGACGGCTTCTCGATCGGCCGCTACATGGTGGCCTGCCACCCCGACGCCCCCGACACCGACCACCTGATGGTCGCCGCACGGCTGATGGTCGCCGAGAACGTGGTCGACGACTGCTACTGCGAGGACCACGGCGGCTCGCCCGTCGGCCTCGGCGGGCGCCTCCTGCTGGCCCACACCGCGCTCGACCCCGTGCACACCACCGCGGAGTACCAGCCGGCCTGGGCGGAGTCCCTGCACGAGGACGCCCCCCGACGCGCCTACCGCTCCGCCATGGACTACTTCAACCGCGCGGCGAGCCCCTCCCAGGCCGACCGGTTCCGGCACGACATGGCCCGCCTGCACCTGGGCTACCTCGCCGAGGCCGCCTGGGCGCAGACCGACCACGTCCCCGCGGTGTGGGAGTACCTGGCGATGCGCCAGTTCAACAACTTCCGCCCCTGCCCGACCATCACGGACACCATCGGCGGTTACGAACTGCCCGCCGACCTCCACACGTTGCCCGCCCTGCAACGCGTCATCGCGCTCGGCTCCAACGCCACCACGATCGTCAACGACCTGTACTCCTACACCAAGGAGCTCGCCAGCCCCGGCCGGCACCTGAACCTTCCGGTGGTGCTCGCCGAACAGGAGGGCGGCACCGACCGCGACGGCTATCTGAAGGCGGTCGACGTCCACAACGACCTCATGCACGCCTTCGAGGCCGAGGCGGCCGCCCTGGCCGCCGCCTGCCCGGCCCCGGCCCTGCTGCGCTTCCTGCGCGGCGTGGCCGTCTGGGTCGACGGCAACCACTACTGGCACCGGACCAACACCTACCGCTACAGCCTGCCCGACTTCTGGTAACCAAGGAGCTGACCGATGACCACAACCGATATCCCCACCACGACATCTGCCGCCATTCCCGGCCCGGCGACGCCCTACCAGGGCGACATCGCCCGCTACTGGGACCACGAGGCCCGGCCGGTCAACCTGCGCCTCGGTGACGTCGACGGCCTCTACCACCACCACTACGGCATCGGTGACGTCGACCACGCCTCGCTGGGGGACCCGACCGACAGCGAGCGCGAGAAGAAGGTGATCGCCGAACTGCACCGGCTGGAGTCCGCACAGGCCGAGGTGCTGCTGGACAACCTGGGCACGATCCCGCGCGACGGCACCCTCGTGGACGCCGGCTGCGGCCGCGGCGGCTCCATGGTCATGGCCCACCAGCGGTTCGGCTGCAAGGTCGAGGGCGTCACCCTGTCGGCCAAGCAGGCCGAGTTCGGCAACCGGCGCGCACGGGAGCTCGGCATCGACGGCTCGGTCCGCTCCCGGGTCTGCAACATGCTCGACATGCCCTTCGAGACCGGCCAGGTGGCGGGCTCGTGGAACAACGAGTCCAGCATGTACGTGGACCTGCACGACCTCTTCGCCGAGCACTCCCGCATGCTCGCGGTCGGCGGCCGCTACGTCACCATCACGGGCTGCTGGAACCCCGCCTACGGGCAGCCGTCGAAGTGGGTGTCCCAGATCAACGCGCACTTCGAGTGCAACATCCACTCCCGCCGGGAGTACCTGCGCGCCATGGCGGACAACCGCCTCGTGCCGCAGGCCGTCATCGACCTGACCCCGGCGACCCTGCCCTACTGGGAGCTGCGTGCCACCTCCTCCCTCGTCACGGGCATCGAGGAGGCGTTCATCAACTCCTACAAGGACGGCTCCTTCCAGTACGTGCTCATCGCGGCCGACCGGGTCTGACCGGCCCTCCCTCCGGCAGACCCGGGCGCGACCGTGCGGCCCCGGCCGCGCCGTCCCCGGGCCTGCCGGCCGAGTTCTCCGAGTCGGTCCCCCGACCCGCCGGGCGGGCCGTATCGTCGCGGTATGCCCGAACTGATCAAGCCCACCGCCCGCCTGCACTCCGCCTGGACCGAGGCGCACCGGGAATGGGGTCCCGGCGTCCACGAGGACGGCTTCGGACTGCTGCCGTCCGACGAGGTCGGCTCCGCGGCCGGGTTCGCGACCTGGGTGGCCCGCCTGACCGACGCGGCGGATCCGGCGGAGGCCGGCCGGACGTTCTGCCTGTACCGGTGGATCGTCGAGGGCGACCGGGTGCTCGGCGGGATCGCCCTGCGGCACGGGCTCGACGAGTTCGTGCTGCAGTTCGGCCACATCGGCTACGGCATCCGGCCCTCCGCACGCCGACGCGGACTGGCCGGCTGGGCGCTGGGCCGGATGCTCGACGAGGCGCGGGAGCTCGGGCTGGACCGCCTGCTGGTCATCTGCGCCGTCGACAACCTCGCCTCGGCGAGGACGATCGCGCGTCACGGCGGTGTCCTCGACGACATCCGCGACACCGAGTTCGGCCCCGTACGGCGGTTCTGGATCGAGGTCTGACGCCCGCCGGCGGGGCCGCGACGTACCCGGCCCCGCCGCTCAGAACGCGGAGTGGGCGACCCAGTGCGCCAGCAGTTCCTCGTCCCCGTCCATCTCGAAGCGGTCGGCGGCCCGGTCCAGCCGACCGTAGAGGAACAGCAGCAGGTCCGCGGCACTGCCCCGCACCGTCGCGTCGGCCGATGCGTCGGCGCTCGCGTCCGCGCCCTGCGGGTCGAGCCCGAAGCCGTCGGGCCGCAGCCGCACCAGCCAGTCGCCGTCCCCGTCGGTGCGGGTGAACCGGATGCTCCGGTCCGCACCCCGCAGGAGGGCCGTGTCGGGCGCGAAGAGGGCGGCGAAGGGCAGGTTGACCAGGAACTCCGACACCCCGTCGGCCGCCAGCACCGGATCGATCTCGGGGTGCAGACCCAGCGCGAGCTCCGCGTCCACGCGGTGCACCAGGGTCTCGAAGAGCATCCGGCGGACCCAGAACCGGGCGTGCTGGTCGGCGCCCCAGGCCCACATCGGCGCGTCGAGGTCGGCCTCGGCGAACGCGGCACCGGCCTGCGCCGCGGACTCGGCCAGCCAGTCGGGATAGCCCCCCGGCCGCTCCGGCAGCCGCAGGTCGACGTCGCGACTGCGCGGCGGCTCCTGGATCCGCTGCCGCAGCAGGACGGTGAACCAGCGCTGCGCACTGCCGGCGTGACGCACCAGGTCGGTCAACGTCCAGCCGGGGCAGGTGGGTACCGCGGTCGTCGGGTCGGCGGCTCGGACAACGGCGACGAAACGGGCGGTCTCCGCCGCGACGCCGGCGGAGTGATCGAGGATGGTGGTCATGGCGGCCATTCTCCCGGATGCCGGCACCGCGCCCGCGACCGGCCCTAGGGTCGCCCGGGTCGGCCCGGGCCCGACCGTCGAACGGACGGGGCTGCCATAGTGAACGGGTGCGCGTCGACCTCCTTGGACCCCTGGTACTGGACCTCGGCGCCGGCCCGGTGGCCGCCGGCGGGCCCCGCGTGCGGGCCCTGCTGGCCCGGCTGGCGCTGGACGCCGGGCGCGCCGTCAGGCCCGAGACCCTGACCGGGGCGCTGTGGGCCGGGGAGCCACCGGCCGACCCGGCGAACGCCCTGCAGTCGCTGGTGTCCCGGTTGCGGCGGGTCCTGGGCGACCCGGCGCTGCTCACCTCCGGACCGGCCGGGTACCGGCTGGCCGTCGAGGCGGACGCGGTGGACTGCGTCCGGTTCGATCGACTGGCCCGCTCCGGCCGGCACCTGCTCGCACAGGACCGCTCCGCCGAGGCTGCCGCCACCCTCCGGGAAGCGCTGGGCCTCTGGCGCGGCCGCGCCCTGGCCGACGTACGGGAGGCGCCGTTCGCCGACGCCGAGGGCGAGCGGCTCGACCGGGCCCGGCTGGCCGCCCTGGAGGACCGGATCGAGGCCGAGCTCACGCTGGGGGCCGACCCCGACCTGGTCGCCGAGCTCGAATCGCTGACGGTGGACCACCCCCTCCGTGAGCGGCTGCACGCCCAGCTGATCCGCGCGCTGGCCGCCGGCGGCCGGGGCGCCGAGGCGCTGGCCGGCTACCAGCGGCTGCGGGACCGACTGGCCGAGACCTTCGGCAGCGACCCCGGGCCCCTGCTCCAGGCGGCTCACCTGGCCGTGCTGCGCGGCGACCTCCCCCGGCCCCACCGGCCGGACGGACGGCCGGACCACCGATCGCGGCCGCCCGGCAACCTGGACGCTCCACTGACCAGCTTCGTGGGCCGCCAGGACGACGTCCACCGGGTGGTCGAGCTGCTCGGCCGGGCCCGCCTGGTCACCCTGGTCGGCCCGGGCGGAGCCGGCAAGACCCGACTCGCGAGCACCAGCGGCCGCCGGCTCACACCGTCCGGCGGGGTGTGGTTCGTCGCCCTGGCCCCGGTCGACGCGGACGGCGTGCCCGGCGCGGTGCTCGACGCCCTGCGGACGCGGACGGCCGGCCCGCCGAGGCGCAGCCCCGTCCCGCCGGTCCCCGCGGGCACCGGCACCGGCCTCGCCCCGGAGGTGCTGGACAGCCTGGTCGAGGAGCTGGCGGACGACGACCTGGTCCTGGTGCTGGACAACTGCGAGCACGTGGTAGCGGCCGCCGCGACGCTTGCCGAGACCCTGCTCGGCCGGTGCCCCCGGCTGCGGGTCCTGGCCACCAGCCGGGAACCGCTGCGGATCGACGGCGAGAACCTGCACCCGGTCCTCCCCCTGGAGCTGCCCGAACCGGGCTCGACGGCTCGGCGGGCGCGCGCCTGCGCGGCGGTCCGGCTGTTCCACGACCGCGCCACCGCGGTGTGCCCCGGTTTCGCCCCGGACGGCGACTCGCTGACGGCGGTGATCGAGATCTGCCGGCGCCTGGACGGCCTGCCGCTGGCGATCGAACTCGCCGCGGCGCAGTTGCGCACGCTGCCGATCGAGGCGGTCACGGCCCGGCTGGACGACAGGTTCCGGCTGCTCACCGCGGGCAGCCGCACCGCGCTGCCCCGGCACCGGACCCTGCGGGCCGTGGTGGCCTGGAGCTGGGAGCTGCTGACCGCCGACGAACGGACCCTCCTGGAGCGGCTGGCGGTGGTGCCCGGCAGCTTCACGGAGGACGCGGCGCGGGCGGTCGGCGGGCTCGACCGGCGGGCCGGCACCGTCCAGGGCGGCGACCCCCGGCCCGGCGAGGTCGGGCCCGGCGACGTCCGGGAGCTGCTGGCGGCGCTGGTCGACAAGTCGCTGCTGCATCCGGTCTGGGCCGCCGATGCGGGCGAGGTGCGTTACCGGCTGCTGGAGACGATCCGGGAGTACGGCCTGGAGCAGCTGGACCGGCGCGCCGGGAGCGACGCCGCCCGCCGACGGCACCTCGGGTTCCTCCTCGACCTGGCCGAACGCGCGGAACCCCGGCTGCGCACCCGCGACCAACTGCGCTGGCTGGCCCGGCTGTCGGCCGAACGGGACAACCTGCTGGCCGCGATCCGCCGGTCGATCGAGAGCGGGGACGCCGACACGGCCGTCCGGTTCGGTGCCGCGCTGAGCTGGTACTGGTCCATGCGGGGCAACCCCCCGGAATCGCTGGACCTGCTCGGCCGGGTCCTGACGGTGCCCGGGCCGGCCGATCCGCCGGCCCGCGCGCTGGTCCTGGTGGCCCACGCGCTCGGTACCGGAGAGGTCGGCCGGCCGCAGGAGGTGGCGGCCGCCTTCGGCCGGATCGAGCGGGCGCTGGAGGGCATCGACCCCGCCGTCCACCCCCTGCTGGAGCTGGCCGGGTTGGCCACCGCGATCACCGCACCGGCGGCCCCGGCGACGGTCGGTCCCTCCGACGAACCGGGCACCTCCGACGACGGACGGCGGGAGCCGTGGAGCCGCGCGTTCGGGCTGGCGGTCCGGGGCCGGCTGGCCCTGCACGCCGGGGATCCCGCCCGGGCCACCGAGCTGCTCACCCGCGCGCTGGCCGGCTTCGAGGAGCTCGGGGAGCGGTGGGGCCTGGCGACCACGCTGAGCGTCCTCGGATCGCTCCGGCGGCGGTCCGGCGATCCGTCCGCCGCACTGGCCATGAACGAGCGGGCCACCCGGTACTTCCGGGAACTCGGCATGCGGGAGTACACGGTCGAGAACGACGTGGAGGCCGCGCTGATCCGCGCGCAGGCGGGGGACGTGGCGGGCGGACGGCGGCGGTTGGAGGACCTGCTCGACCAGGTGGCGCCGACCGGGTCGGCCGAGTTGTGGGCACAGGTGCGCCTGGGCCTGGCCCGGCTGGAGTCACAGGACCGGCGGCCGGGAGCGGCCCGTGAGCACGCCCGGGCCGGCCTGGACGACTCGCCCTCCGACCAGGAGCCCCCGTCACACCTGACCGCCCTGCTGCTGGCGGAGCTCGCCCGGGTGGACACGGCCGAGGGACTCCCCGACGACGCGGTGCGCCGGCTCGACCACCCGGCGGTGCACCTGGTACTGGCCTGGGAGACGCCGGTCGCGGCCGGGCTCGCCGTCGTGGTGGCCGGGGCCGAGCTGGCGCGGGGCAGGCCGGGCAGCGCCGCACGGCTGCTCGGTGCCGCCACCGCACTGCGCGGCGCGGACGGCCTCGACGACGCCGACGTGCGCGGCATCGCCCGGCGGGCGGCCGACGCCCTGGGAGCCGCCGGGTTCGCGGCGGCCCACGCCAAGGGCGCGGCGATGCCGCGGACCGGGGCCAGGGACCTCGTGACCGCGACCATCGCCGCGCCGGAAGCCACACCGGAAGCGCTCCCGGAAGCGGTCCCGGCGGCAGCACCCGCCCCCGGGCCTCGCCCGGTCCGCCCCGGTCAGCCCGCCTGAGCCGTGGCCACGACGGTCGGCACCGGCCCGGCGGTCGGCACCGGCCTGCCGAACATGGTGCAGATCGCGGCGGTCTGCAGCGCCCGGTCGGCCTCGGCGAGCTGCGGATCGGCCTCGAACTCGTACCGGAACTCCGTCGGGACGAGCACCGTGGCGGTACGGCCGCCGGTGCCATCGGTGTAGTTGGCGCTGGAGTACCCGGTGATTCCCCCTTCATGGGCCCAGATGGTGCCGCACGGGGTGGTCACCGTCTCGACGCCCAGCCCGTAGCCGGGCCCGTCCACCGGGTTCGCCGGGTCCATCGGGACGGTGGTGCGCAGTTGGGCGAGCTGGGCCGCGGGCAGCAGCCGACCGGACATCAGCGCCCGGTAGAACCGGGACCAGTCCGCTGCGGTGGACACCACCGCTCCGGCGCTGCCGCCCCAGCTCGGATCGTTGGCCGAGACGTCCACCTGACCGTCGTGGCGCACCCCGGCGACCGTCCTGAACTCGGCGGGCACGCCCGGCGGCATGTGCGCGGCGTCCGGCTCGTAGCCCCGGGCGTGCCGGCCGCGCCAGCCGCCGTCCGTGGCGAGATAGGTGTGCCGCAGGCCCAGTGGCCGGGCGATCCGGTCCCGGAGCAGGTCGGCCGGGGTGCTGCCGGTGACCTGTTCGAGGACGGCGCCGACCGCCGCGTAGTTCGTGTTGCTGTAGGACCACTTGGTACCCGGCGGGAACAGCGGTTCGTGCTTCGCTCCCACCGCGAGCAGCGCCGTGGAGGTCCACCGCTGCCGGTCCGTGCCGAGGATCGCGGGCAGGAGCGCGCTGTCCTCGGTGTAGTCGAACAGGCCGCTGGTGTGATTCAGCAGCATCCGCACCGTGATCGCCCCGCCGTTCGGGACCCTGCCCGGCAACCACCGCTCCACCGGGTCGTCCAGACCGAGCCGGCCCTCGGCGACCAGCTGGAGGACGAGGGTGGCCATCATGGTCTTGGTGTTGGAACCCATCCGGAACTCGTCGCCCGCGTCGAGCCGGTGGTCCCGCGCGGCCCAGGCGGCCTGCTCGGCGATCTCGATCGGCCGGCCACGGCCGTCGTCCACCCGTACGATCACCCCCGGTGCCCCGGCCGCCACCAGCCTGCGCGCCAGCTCGGTCAGCTGCGCCTCGACCCCGTCCCGGACCACTGCGGGCGCCGCGCCCGGGGTGGCCCCGGCCGCCGGGGCGGGGCGGGCGACCGCGGGCGTCGCCAGCCCCACGGCCAGCCCCGACGCCGTCACCACGGCCGACACCAGCCGCAACCGGCGTGACCACCTCGCACGCTCCGACGAGAACACACAACGGGACATGGGGCGTTCCTCTTCTCTGCTCGGGGGCCGACCCGACCGGCCCCGACGGGTTCAGCCTCCGCCCCGCCGCTGGCAACCCGCGCACAACGCGCTGTCAGACCCCTGGCCACCGCGGCCACCGGGGAGCTGTGGCCCCCGCCCGACAGGTGGTTGACTACACCGCATGGACCTCGCCCCGACGTTCTCCCCGTCCCCGGACGTGCCACCGGTGCGCCCCGGCCGACCTGCCGGTCGGGGCGCACCCGCGCGACGGGACGGGCAGGCATGAGCGTCGCCGACATACCGTCGGAGTCCGCTCCCGCCGCTCCGAGGCCCGGGCTCGCGCCCCCGTTCGATCCCGAACTCGCCGCCGCGCTGGCGGCCCTGGGCGGCGGGGCCGGGGGGCCGATCACCCCGGAGAACCTGGCGGCCCGGCAGGAGCGGGATGTCGCGTCCCGGCCCCGGCCGACACTCCGGGAGCTGCGGGCCGACGGCCGCTTCGAGGTGGCCGAGCTGCGGGTGCCGCGAGCGCCGGACGGGCCGGACGTCACGCTGGTGAGCGCACGACCCGCCGGGATCCCCCGGCCGCTGCCGCTGCTGTACTACCTGCACGGCGGCGGAATGATCATGGGCAACGCGTGGTCCGTCGTTCCGCAGCTGCTGCGCGAGTGGGCTCTCCCGCTGGAGCTGGCCGTCATCTCCGTCGAGTACCGGCTGGCTCCGCGGACGCGCCACCCCGGACCGCTGGAGGACTGCTACGCCGGCTTCGTCTGGGCGGCCGAGCACGCCGCCGAGCTGGGCATCGACGCGGACCGCATCGTGCTCGGCGGCAAGAGCGCCGGCGGCGGACTCGCCGCCGCTCTGGCCCTGCTCACCCGGGACCGGGGCGGCCCCGCCCCGATCGGGCAGCTGCTCCTGTGCCCGATGCTCGACGACCGCGGCACCAGCTTCTCCAGCCACCAGATGGCCGGCCTCGACACCTGGGACCGCACCTCCAACGCCACCGCGTGGCAGGCACTGCTGGGCGACCGGTACGGCGCCGCGGACCTCTCGCCCTACGCGGCGCCCGCCCGCGCCACCGACCTGTCCGGGCTGCCCCCGGCCTACCTCGACGTCGGGTCGGCCGAGACCTTCAGGGACGAGGACGTCGCCTACGCCCAGGCGCTCTGGCAGGCCGGCGGCCAGGCCGAACTGCACGTGTGGCCCGGTGCCTTCCACGGCTTCGACACCCTCGCGCCCCGGTCGGCGCTCGCCCGGGACGCCCGCGAGGCCCGTCTCCGCTGGCTCCGGCGCATCCTCGCCCGGTGATCCGACCGCCCGGCCGCCGTCCGGCCGCCGGGCAGCCACCGGGTGGCCACGGTCCGGTCACCGGGCGCAAGGACCATGGCAGCGGCGGCGGAAGGGGGACTCCCGGGCGGGCCCGGGGTGTGTCAGGATCCCGGGTGACCGTGTACATGCAGGCCGGTCCCCGGCGGGGGAGACCGGCGTCCATCACCCTCACCCACGTCGGGATCACCATGAGAAGACTTGCACTGCGCGTGCTGTCCGTGGCAACGACCCTGTCCGCCTGCGTCATGGCGTCGCCCGGGACCGCCCCGGCGGCGCCGGCCGCCCCCATCACAGCCGCCACCGCGCCGGCGGCCGCCCCGGTGGCACTCACCGGTGCACAGCTGGCGGCCTCCTGGACCGGACCGCTGAGCACCCGCGGCCGCTACGTCGTCGACGCGGCCGGCGACCGGTTCAAACTGCGGTCGGGCAACTGGGCCGGCGCCCAGGGCACTTGGCAGGGCAGCGGCGACACCGCGGATCCGGCGAACAACCAGGCCGGCCAGGTGTCGTACAACCTGCCGCTCGGTCTGGACCGGGCGGCGCTGCCCGAGATCATGGCCGGGTTCCACAGCCTGGGGCTGAACAGCATCCGCCTCCCCTTCGCGGACGCGATGCTCCGGGACACCACGGTCGTCCCGGACGTCGCCGTCGCCGCCAACCCTCAGCTGCGCGGCAGCACCCCCCTCCAGGTCTTCGACGCCGTGGTGGCGGCCCTCACCGCCGACGGGTTCGCCGTCGTCCTCAACAACCACACCACCTCCTACCGGTTCTGCTGCGGCCTGGACGGCAACGAGCGCTGGAACAGCGGCCAGTCCACCCAACAGTGGGAGGAGGACTGGCTGTTCATGGCGAACCGGTACCGGGCGAACAAGCGGGTCGTCGGCGCCGACCTGCGCAACGAAGTCCGCCGCGACACCTGGGACGACCCCAACTGGGGCATGGGTGACAGCCACGACGAGTACGCCGCCTTCGAGGAGGCGGGCAACCGGATCCTCCAGGCCTCGCCCGACCTGCTGATCATCATGGAGGGCATCAACTGGCAGGGCATCCCGCTGGCCGGCCTCTACCACGGCCGCCCGATGCTCAAGCCGGTCGCCACCCTCTCCAACACCCTGATCGACTCCGGCAAGCTGGTCTACGCCGCCCACTTCTACGGCTACACCGGCTCGGCCAACACCGGTGCGGGCAGCGGGCTCGGGTCCACCAGCGATCCGCGCTACCAGGACCTGACGCCCGAACAGCTGGCCGCGGTGGTCGACGAGGAGGCGCTGTTCGTCACCCGGTCCGGGCAGCACTTCACCGCTCCGGTCTGGATCAGCGAGTTCGGCGCGGGCGGACGCGGCTCGACCGACGCCAAGGAGCAGGCCTGGTTCGACCGCTTCACGGCGATCCTGGCCGCCCGGGACGCCGACTTCGCCATCTGGCCGCTGGTCGGCTGGCACAACGACGGTGCGCCGCAGGACTCCTGGGCCCTGCTGCACTACGACCGGGCCGGCCGCCGGCTCAGCATCGAGGACCAGGGAGACTGGCGGGCCCCGTACTGGAACCGGCTGATCGCGGCCCCCTCGTACACCGGCCAGGTGCCGCGGTCGCCGCGCTGGAACCTGCTCGACCTCGACCACACCGACCAGAACGTGTCCCGGCGGATGCTCGCCCTGCCCGACTGGAGCAGCGGCAACCGCAAGGGCAACTGCCCGGACGGCCAGCGCCTGATCGGCCTGGGCCGCAGCGACAGCCGCGGCCTGTGCACCGACGCCGGACAGCCCGCCACCGGTCCGGGCGGCTGGGTCACCGTCACCGACGAGCGCCAGGTCACCGACGGCGACTGGGCCCCGGGCTACAACAAGCTCCAGTGCCCGGCCGGCCACCTCGTGGTCGGCTACAGCGTCCGCGGCAACGCGATGGCGGCACTGCTGTGCGCTCCCGCGGCCGGCGCGCTGCCCGCGACGAACCGGGTCCTCTGGTTCGACCGGGGCGACAACCGCCCGCCGGCCTCCACCGGGGCCGACTCCGCGGCCAGTGACTGGGCACCGGGGTACTACAAGGGCCAGTGCGCCGCCGGCGAGTACCTCGCGGGTGTCGCGATGACCTGGCGCTGGACGCACGGCGGCGTGCCGGACGCGCTGCTCTGCCGCCCCCTGGCCTGACCCACCGCCGGTGGGCCGGGGATCGACCCGCGGGGCCCGCCCGGTCGTCGGAGACCTTCCTCCGACCGGACGGGCCCCTTCCCTCCGGGGCGGGCAGGCGCCCCGCTGTCGTCAGGCCAGTGCCGGGCCGGCCGTGGAGTTCAGCCAGGCCCAGCCGGACCAGGTGCTGAAACCGGTCTGCCAGCGGTGGAAGACGCCGGAGGCACTGCTGCCGAGCACCTCCAGCCGGCCGTCCTGGTTGGTGGTCGCCGCGATCCCGGTGCCGCCGGTGCCGAAGGTCTCCCAGGGCGACCAGCCGCCGTTCACGGCCGTCTGCCACAGATGGGCGGCCGTACCGGCGTTGATGGCGAACACCTCCATCCGGCCGTCGACCGAGCGCGCCGAGGAGAGCTCGGAATCGGCGGCTCCCCCGTTGGTCCCGGTCCACTCCGACCAACTGGTGGGGCCGGTCTGCCACCGGTGGAACACCCCGGCGCCGTTGGAGGCGAACACCTCCAGCCGGCCGTCCGAGTCGTGGTTGACCGTCAGGCCGTGCCCGCCGCCGCCGAAGGTGTCCCAGGCCGACCAGCCGCCGTTGGGCGCGGTCTGGTACAGGTGGCCGAAGGTGGTGTCCGACAGGGCGAACACCTCCAGCCGGCCGTCGGGGGCGCTCTCCATCTGCAGCCGCGCGTCGGCGGGGCCGCCGAGACCGGCCCAGGCGGCGAATGCTCCGTTGGGCGCGGTCTGCCAGGTGTGGAACACCCCGGCGGAGCCGGCGGCGAAGACCTCGATCCGGCCGTCGGCGTTGCCGCCGGCCGCGATGCGGGACCCGCCGGTGCCGAGTCCGGCCCACCCCGACCAGCCGGCGTTCGGCGCGGTCTGCCACATGTGGTCGAGCGTGGTGCCGTTGAGCGCGAACACCTCCAGCCGGCCGTCCTGGTTCGGCGCGATCGCCAGCTGGGCGTTGGCCGGACCGCCCTCGTTGACCCATTCCGACCAGCCGCCGTTGACCGCCGGCTGCCAGGTGTGCCAGACACCGTCCGGGCCCGCGGCGAAGGTCTCCAGCCGGCCGTCCGCATCGCGGCCGGACACCATCCGGCCGGACTGGTACGGGTGCGGCGTGACCGCGCCGTCCTCGATGACGTTGTGGTAGCGGCGGGCGCTGAAGGAGCCGTTGGGGTGCCCGTCCAGCGAGGCGTCGCCGATGTTGGCGCTGAGGTGGCGGACCGGCGTCGAGCCGAAGGAGTAGTAGGAGAAGTCGCCGTCACCGTCGAGCCACCGGTCGAAGATGAACACGTGCTCGCTGTAGTTGTTCAGGATGTCGCCGGGGCGCAGGTCGCCGCGGTCGATGGCGTAGGAGTAGGAGTCCGACAGCGACCCCGTCCAGGCGTTGGCGTCCAGGTGCCAGGCCATCGACACGTAGCCCGAGCAGTCACGGCGGTAGTCGAAGTCACCGCCGGGGCCGGGCGAGTAGCCGCCCTGGTCGTAGGGGCCCGGCTGGTGGTCGACCCAGTACTGGGCCCGGGCGATGATCTCGCCGCGGGTGATCGGGCCGCCGATGGTCGAGGCGGCGGAGGCGCTGCCCGCGGTCGCGAGACCGGTGCCCGCCAGGGCGAGGACGAGGGTGACGACCATCAGCAGGGCCCGGGCCGTGGCCCTGGACCCGTGTGACACGTGCCGCACGGGGTGGTCGAAGGGTGACATCTCGCTCTCCGCTGCTCCTCTCGAAGGGTTCACGCGCCGACCCAGGCGGTGCCACCGAAGGTGCCGTCGGCGTTCCAGCCGCTCCAGCCGCCGTTGGGGGTGCTCTGCCAGATGTGCGAGATGTTCGCGCCGCCGGGAGCGAGGGCGAACACCTCCATCCGGCCGTCCGCGTTGTGACTGACGTTCACGGTCGCGGCGGCTCCGCCGAAGGAGCCGTTCCAGCCGCCCCAGCCCGAGGACGGGGCGCTCTGCTCACGGATCGCGACACTGCCGCCGTCGGGCCCCAGGACGAAGACCGCCATCCGCCCGTCGGCCTCGTGACCCACCACCGGAGTACCACCCGTCGGACCACCGAACAGACCGCTGCCGTCACCGTTCCAGGCACTCCACCCACCGTTCGGCGCGGTCTGCCAGACGTGCGAGATCGAACTCCGGTCCGGCGCCACCGCGAACACCTCCATCCGGCCGTCGGCGTTCTGACCGACCGTCACACCGGAGGCCGCTCCGCCGAAGGAGCCGTTCCAGCCGCCCCAACCCGAGGACGGGGCACTCTGCTCACGGATCGCGACACTGCCGCCGTCGGGCCCCAGGACGAAGACCGCCATCCGCCCGTCGGCCTCGTGACCCACCACCGGAGTACCACCC
>NZ_JBHVWC010000068.1:48134-56819 GCF_042882445.1 Kitasatospora sp. NPDC058218
AGATCGAACTCCGGTCCGGCGCCACCGCGAACACCTCCATCCGGCCGTCGGCGTTCTGACCGACCGTCACACCGGAGGCCGCTCCGCCGAAGGAGGTGTCCCAGGGGCTCCAGCCGCCGTTCGGGGCGGTCTGCCAGATGTGCTGGATACTGCTCCGGCCGGAGCCCAGGACGAACAGTTCGAGCCGGCCGTCGGGGTTCCGGCCGACCACCGGCAGGCCGCCGACCGGACCGCCGAGCCGCTGCCACGGGCCCCAGCCGCCGTTCGGGGCGGTCTGCTCGCGGTAGGAGAGCGCCTGCTGGTCCGGCGAGACCGCGAACGCGATCATCGCGCCGTTCGCCTGCCGGCCGATCGCCGGGTTCTGCCGGCCGTCGCCGAAGTCGTCCCACGCCCGCCCGGAGGCCGCCAAGTGGACGTCCAGGTAGTCGGCGTCGATGTTGATGGTGATGCCGCCGTAGGTCTCGTCGCGGCCGCCCGTGTACTGGTGGATCCGCTGGTGGTTCGCCCACAGGTGGTCCGGGATCGCCGGATCCGAGGTGCTGGTGCCGCCGCTGCCCGGCCACGCCGCGAAGTCGATGACGTCCGGCATCGCGTAGGAGTCGTAGTGGGCGACCAGGTCGGAGATCGTGCTGCCGGCGCTTCCGTACACGCCCGACAGGTAGCCCCGGGCGTGCAACTGCGCGGTCCAGGCGGACAGGTAGCCCATCACCAGGCCCGAGTACTGCGGGGCGTAGTGCTCGTTGTCCATGTACACCGGGGTGCCGGGCGGGAAGCCGAGGGCCGACAACTGCGCGATCGCGTCGTCGGCGTCGGCCGCGCCCTGGGCCGCCGACGGGATCGTGGCGCAGCCGGGGCAGGCCCCGGGCGCCTGGTGGCCGACGTACAGCGGGAAGTAGTGCCAGCCGATCGAGGCCTGCCGGGCGACCCAGTCGGCGGTCAGGTTCGGCTGGTCGCAGGTGCGGTTGACGCCACCGATGTAGATCCCGATCGCCCCGTAGGGCGAGGCGTCCATCCAGGTGCGCATGGTGGACGAACTCGGGGCCGCGCACGGGTCGAAGCCCTGGCCGGTGTAGTTGGTGACGCTCCCGTCCACGGCGGCCGCGAGAGCCGGGGCGGTACCGGAGGCCAAGGCCGTGCCGGCGGTGCCGGTGGCCGGGGCGGCGCTCCCCTGCGCCGCCGCCCCGACCGGCTTCCGCAGACCGGCCCGGTCCAGGACCGTCGTGACGGCCGCCCGGTCGGTGCCGTAGGCCGCGGTGACGGTGACCGCCCCGGTGGTCACCGTGATCTCGCGGGCGGCGGCGTTCTCCCGGGCCCCGCCCGCCGCTCCGGGCACGGCCGGCCGGACCAGGATCGCCTCGCTGCGCCCCCGCAGGTGGGACGGGCAGTCCTGGTCCGCTCCGGGGCTGCCCAGGTAGACGGCGTGCCGGTCGAACCGCACGCAGGTGTTCGGCGCCGCGTCCAGGTCGATCACCGGCCAGGACGCCGGCACCCGTAACGTCGTGCCCCGGTAGGTCACGTTCCTGCCGTCGCCCGGGGCGGCGGCTGCCGGTCCGGCTGCCGCGAGGCCGGCGGACGAGAGCAGCAGCGCGCCCACCAGCGCGCCGGTCAAGGTGGCGAGTCTCACGAGGACTCCTTCCGCTGTGCACGTCGAATGGTGTGGACGGGCCGGCACGACGGCCGGTGCGAGGCCCGCACTACGGCCGGATGCCGTCGAACTGCAGGACCCGGTAGGCGCCCTGGGCGGTCCACTGGGAGACGATCAGGGTCAGCGAGGTGGCACCGGCGCTGCCGGGGTGGATGTAGCCGCCGTAGAGGCTCTCGACCTGCGGCCGGCCCCAGTGGTTCGGCGGCCAGACGTTGTTGGCGACGATCTGCGGGACCGGCGCGGACCACGCGGCGTCGGGCCGGGCCGCGGTGCGCGTGCAGATCGAGCCGTCGTTCACGTCGAGGTAGCTCATGCAGTAGCGGCCGCCGATCCGCTTGACGGAGAACTCGCCGATGTTGTTCCCGGGGCCGAACAGCGGGGTCGGCGGGGTGCCGTCGCTCGCCCAGTACCAGCTGCCGTTGTACGTCCAGTTCTGCTGCGCGCCGAAGTTGCCGGCACGGAAGTCGTCCGGGTCGATCCGGAACAGCTGGATCGCGCCCTGGTCCGCGGTGTTCTTGTGGGTGCCGTTCCAGCGCTTGGAGAAGATGTACAGCCAGCCGTCCGGATCGATGCCGGCGAACGACCACATCCCGTACATCGACTGGTTCACGCCCTGGTCCTGACCGGCCCAGTGGTACGGGTAGTCGGTCCACGTCCGGCCGAAGTCGTCGGAGTAGGCGACGCCCGACATCAGCGAGCCGTCCTCGCCGGCCGGCAGCGGATCCGGGCCGATGCCGCGCGCCACGGAGGTGTACTGCAGGTAGGTGCGGCCGCCGAACTCGATGCAGTCGTTCGGGATGCGGGTGCCCTCCACGCCGTGACCGTTGTCGGCGCCGTGCACGTAGTCGAACAGCTGCCCGGCGGAGCCGTCGGGCACGGCGTAGCTGAACGAGATCGGCGTGGCCCCGGAGCGGTCGAAGTCGGCCTGGTTCAGCATCACCGGGGAGCCGAGGTAGGTGTTGCCGGCGTCGAAGGAGTCACCGAACACATAACCCCAGGTGTTGTCGTGCTCCCGGTGGTACGGGATGCCCAGGTCGCCGCTGCCCAGCCCGTACCGGCTCGCCGAGTCACCGGGCAGCTGGCACAGCGGTGCGCCGGTCTGGCCGACGCCGTTGGTCGCGGCGGCCGGCCCGGCGGCGGCCACCCCGGCACCCACGGCGAGACCGGTGCCGAGGACGAGCCCCGTACCGGTCCGGAGCAGCGATCGCCGGGTGAGTTCGTGACCCGGCTGCGGTGAAGTGGACATGGATCTCCTTCGGTTGGGACGTGACGCGGACGGTCGACGGGTGGAAGGTCGGTGCTGGAAGGTCGGCGCGCGGAGGATCGGTGCGCGGGACGTTCGGTGCGCGCGGAGTCGAGGCGCCGGGCGGCGGTCCGCTGCGGCCCCGGCCCCATGCTGCGGTCCGGACCGCCCGGGGGAACAGGCCACGGACCGGCCAAACGCGACCGGTCACCCCGGACGACCGGTCAGCCCGGACGACCGGTGGCCGATCGCCCGGGCGGCCCCGGCCCGGCCTAGCGCCGGCACGCCGCCGCGACCACCAGCAGCAGGAGCGCGATCGCGACCACCAGCAGGCAGCCGCAGCAGCCGTCCGGGATCCGACCGACCTCGACATGGCCCCCGGGAGGAGTGCCGGGATGCCTCTTCGCGTAGTGCTCGATCTGCTGCCGTTCCCCCTCGGGCCCGCTCAGCCAGGCCGTCCTGAAACCGCATTCACCGCACCAGTAGCGGTAGGCCACGTCGACTCCTCGCTTCCCACCGCGCCGCGCCTCCATGAGGGCAGCGATTGTGGCGTTCGTCATGTTCGGCGAACAGGCCATCCGGCCGGACATCGCTGACCGGTCGTCAGAGGTAGGCTCACCGGCGATTTACCGGCGAGTAGAGAGGCGCCCCGGTGACAGATCAGCTCGGCATGCTGCTGCGCAGGCTGCGCGGCCAGGCGGGCCTGACGCAGGAACAGGTCGCGGAGCGGTCCGGAGTGAGCGTGCGCACCATTCGCCGGCTGGAGAGCGGCAGATCCACCGACCACCGGCTGGGAACGGTGAACCTGCTGGCCGACGCGCTCGACATCAGCCAGGAGGACCGCCGGCACCTGGCGATCATGCTTGCGAAGGCTCGGAGCGGGCCGGCCCCCGGGGATCCCGGACCGCCCGCCCGGGCCGACGGACCGCCCTGGACCCCCGACCCGCCCGGAGCCGGTGAGCCGACCCCGCCCCCCGCACCGCCCGAGGCCCCCGCGGTGCCCGCACCGAGGCAGGTGTCCGCACCGCGGGCGGTTCCCGCACCGAGGCAGGTGCACGCCGCGCTGGTCGACGCCGCACAGGAGTTGGCGACGGAGGTGCGGCGTCGCTGGCGGCGCGAGGAGGCGCAGCGCCGGGTCCACGACCCGTTTCCGCTCCCGGTCCGGTGGCAGCCGGCCCCCGCCGGGCTGACCGACCGCTCGGACAACATCCAGCGCCTCGGACCGGGGGCGGTGGCCCGCCGGATGGACCTCAGCGGCGATCTGCGGAGCGTGGCGGAGGTCTACCGGCGGATCTCCTCCGGTCGGTTGGTGATCCTCGGCCGGGCCGGCTCCGGCAAGTCGATCCTCACCATCAGGTTCGTCCTGGACCACCTGGAGGACCCGACCGTGCCCGGCCGGGTCCCGGTGGTCTTCAGTCTCGGCTCCTGGGACCCGACCACCACCGCGCTGCGGGACTGGCTGATCGGCCGCCTGCTGCGCGACCACCCGCACCTGGCCCGCCGGGGCCCGCACGGGTCGACCCTGGCCGCCGCGCTGGTCGACGCCGATCTCGTCCTCCCCGTCCTCGACGGGTTCGACGAGATCGCGGAGGGCCTGCGGCGGGAGGCCCTGGACGCGCTCAACGCCACCTCGCTGCCGCTCGTCCTCACCAGCCGGCACGACGAGTTCGCCGAGGCCGTCCAGGAGGCGCACGCGCCGCTGCTGTGGGCGGCCGGCATCGAGCTCTCCGACCTCACCCTCGACGACCTCGTCCACTACCTCCCCCGGACCGCGCGACCGGTCACCCTCGACGCCGGCGACGGCGACGGCGACGGCGACGGCGAGTCGGTGTGGGGACCGGTCCTCGACGAACTGCGCGCCGGGGGGAGCACGGCGGGCGCCAACCTCGCGGCGGTGCTGACCACCCCGCTCATGGTGATCCTGGCGCGCACCGCCTACAGCGAGACGCCCGACCGCGATCCCGCCGAACTGCTCGACACCGTCAGGTTCCCCACCGCGAAGTCCCTGGAGGAGCACCTGCTGGCCGGCTTCGTCCCCGCCGTGTACCGCCGCCGCGCCCCGGAGCGGGACGCCGCCGGACGGCAGGCCCGGTCGCCGGGCTGGGACCCGGAGCGCGCCCAGCACTGGCTCGGCCACCTCGCCCACCACCTGGTCCGGCTCGACCACGACCGGCAGGACCTCGCCTGGTGGCAGATCGGCGAGTCGCTGCCGCGCCCGACCCGGATCCTGGCCGTGGTGGTGGCCACCTCGCTGAGCGTCGCCGTCGCCGACTGGCTCGTCGGCCTGTTCGTCAGCCTGCTCGGCGGCCCGCTCGGGCTCGGGCTCGGCATCGGGATCGGCGAAGTCCTCCTCCAGGGGAGCCTGATGGGGCCGGTCGCCGGGCTCGCCTTCGGGTCCGTGTACGCCCTCCTGATCACCTTCGGCGGCGGGGAGGTCTTCGAGCCGACCCGCGTGCGGCTGCGACTGCCCGGCACCCACCACGGTCTCGGACGCCGGCCGGTCCGCACCTTCCTCTCCCGGTTCGGGGACGGGATGCTCGGCGGATCCGTGATGGGCGTCGGCTGCGCGTGCGCCCTCGCCCTGGAGCGCGCGCTGTACGCGGGCTCCCCGCTCACCGATCCGGACGTGGTCGAAGGCACCCTGATCAACATGCTGTGCTTCGGGCTGACCTTCGGCTCGGCCGCCGGGCTGGTCTTCGGGCTCTCGGCCGCGCTCGAAGCGCCCGTCGACGTCACCTCCGCGGCCACCCCGGTCAGCCTGCTGTCCTCGAACCGCGCGACGGTGGTCCGGCGGTTCCTCACCCTGGCGCCCGCGCTCACCCTCACCATCGCCGGCGGCGGGCGCCTGGTCGTCGAGCTGTTCCAGGACTCGCTGGGGCCGCTGAACTGGGGCGTCCCGGACGGCCTGTTCATCGGCGCGGTCGGCGGGATCGGCGGCACGGTCTCCTACCTGCTCGCCTTCACCGCCTGGGGCCAGTGGCTCGTCCTGTCCCGCCTCTGGCTGCCGCTGACCGGCAGACTGCCCTGGCACACCGTCGCGTTCCTGGACGACGCCTACCACCGCGGCGTGCTGCGCCAGACCGGCGCGGTCTACCAGTTCCGGCACGAGCGGCTGCAGCACCACCTCGGCCGCACCTTCCGGCAGCAGCACAGCCACTACGCACCGGCCACCTTCCCGCCCGCACCGGCCGGCTCACCGTGACCGCGGGGGCGCGATCCACCGGTCAGGGCGCCGGTGCGGGACGGCCGGTCACATGTGGCCGGTGCCATGGCCTGTCCGCCGGACCGCCCGGACAGCAGCATCACGGGTACCGGGTCGACGCGGCGCCGGCGCCCGGAGCCGTCGGAGCCGAGCGCGAGCACCGCGTGCCGCCCTGACCACCCGCAGCCCAAGGAGTCCGATGAAGCCCCTACGTCTGACCGCCGTCGGCGCGGCGCTGGCGCTCGCCGCCCTCGCCGGTGCCGGACCGGCGCACGCCGACACCCCGACCGCGGCCGCCGTCCTGCAGGCCGGCGCCCAGCAGGGGGTCGCCGACGGATACCCCGGCGTGATCGGCCTGGTCCGCCAGGGCGACACCACCCAATATGTGCACGCCGGCGTCGGAGACCTGTCCACCCGGGTGCCAGCCGACCCTTCCGCGAAGTTCCGGATCGGCAGCAACACCAAGGCGTTCACCTCCACCGTGCTGCTCCAGCTGGAGGGCGAGCAGCGGCTGTCCCTCGACGACACCGTCGACCGGTGGTTGCCCGGAGCGGTCGCCGCGAACGGCTACGACGGCACCAGGATCACGATCCGCCAGCTGCTGAACCACACCTCCGGCCTGCCCGACTACGCCAAGGACACGGCGTTCTCGCTCTCCTACGCGCTGAACACCGAGCCCTACAAGCCCTGGCCGCCGCAGACCCTGGTGGACCTCGGCCTCGCCCAGCACAAGCCCACCGGCTCGCCGGGCCGGCAGTGGAGCTACTCCAACACCAACTACGTCCTGGCCGGCATGGTGATCAAGGCCGTCACCGGCAACGACACGGCCACCGAGGTCCGGCAGCGGATCATCGAACCGCTCGGCCTGCGCGACACCAGCTTCCCCACCAGCGATCCGACCCTCTCCGGCAGCTACCTGCACGGGTACGAGTACCCGGTGATCAGCATCGGCATCAGGGACGTCTCCGTCTCCGACGTCCAGACCTTCGGGGCCGCCGGGGCGATCGTGTCGACCCTGGACGACCTGACCGCCTTCTCCCGGGCCCTGGTGACCGGTCGGCTGCTGGCACCCGCGCAGGAGGCCGAGCTCAAGACCACCGTCCCGGTGACCGCCGACGGCACCGTCGGCTACGGCCTGGGCATCGTCCACGTGCAACTGCCGTGCGGACAGTGGGCCTGGAGCCACAACGGCGCCGTACTGGGCTACTTCAGCGACTGGTACACCAGCGACGACGGCAGCAAGCAGGTCGCGCGCGCCAACAACGAGTTCCACCTGCTGGCCGGGACGAAGGGCCAGCAGGACACCGGCAGGGCGACGGTCGACGCCTACTGCGCGCTGTGACCCCCGGCCCCGCCAGCGCCCGGCGGCGGAGCCCCCGACCCTCCTGCCCGCCACCCCGAGAGGACCACCGATGACCTCGCTCCCGACCGCCTGGCGCCGGCACGCGAAGGCGGCCGTCGTCGCCGCGGCGATGGCCGTGTCCGCGCTGCTCGTCGCCGCACCCGCACACGCGGACCAGCCCGCCGTGCCCGCCTTCACCGACGGGTTCGGCCTGACCCAGGTCGGCGCCCCCGAGGTGCACTCGAACACCGACCTCACGCTCACCGTGACCACCGGTCAGCTGTCCGGCACCCACAAGATCCGGATCTTCCTGCCGCGGGACTACGCCGCGGACCCCGGCCGGCGCTGGCCGGTGACGTACTTCCTGCACGGCGGAGCCGGCACCGTGGACGACGCCGCGGCCGCCCCGGCCCTGCGCTCGGACGCGATGATCACCGTCGTCCCGGACGGCGGCCTGAAGGGCTGGTACGCCGACTGGCTGATGCAGAACACCGTCCTCGGCAAGGCCAACTGGCAGACCTTCCACACCGGCCAGGTCGTCCCCTTCATCGACGCCAACCTGCGCACCCTCGCCGACCGGTCCCACCGGGCCGTCGTCGGCCTGTCGATGGGCGGCTACGGCGCCCTGCGCTACGCCGAGTACCGGCCCGACCTGTTCGGCCACGTCGCCTCGCTGTCCGGCGGCATCGACCTCGGCATGGCGGAGATCCGCGGGACGGTCCTGGCCACCGAGCTCAACCTCCCGGGGGCGTGGTGCGCCGCGAGCACCTCCGGCACCGGTCAGTGCGTCGGCTACGGGCCCTACGTCGACAGCGACGCGATCTTCGGCTCGCCCTACCCGGTCTTCGGCGCCGACCACGTCTGGAACGAGGTCAACCCCGCCGCGGGCGCCAACCTGGCCAAGCTGGCCGGCACCGACATCGCCCTCTACACCGGCGACCAGGGGCCCATCGACCACTTCACGTCGATCGCCACCAACACCGTCCGGACGCGGCTGGACCAGCTCGGCATCCCCCACCGCACCCTTGACTACGGCGACGGGTCGACCCTGTCGCCCGGCTGCAACGGCGGTCACAACTACGGCTGCTGGGCTCCGGCGCTCGCCGACTACGTCCCCCGGCTCGAAGCCGCCTTCGCCGCGGCGAGCTGAAACCCGCGCCGGGGCCGGGGGGGGCGGGGGGGGCCGCGGGAGCGCTCGCCGCGCGGGGGGGCGGGCCCGGCGGCGGGCGGCCGGGGGCGGCCCCCGGCGGGCG
>NZ_JBHVWC010000068.1:56829-60867 GCF_042882445.1 Kitasatospora sp. NPDC058218
TTGGGCCGCGGCGTCCTAACCCCCGGGGGGGGGCGGGGGGCCCCCCCCCCCCCCCCCCCGGGGCCCCCGGGGGGGGGCGCCCCGGGCCCCCCCCGCCCCGGCGCAGCCCCACCCGCGCGCGACGAACGCGACGAACACGTTGAAGAGGCCAGGCGCCCGGCGGCCGTTCACCCCGCCGGTGTGCGCGGGGCCGGATTGCAGAGGGCGAGAAATGACCGGACAGGACGGCCGTGCGGACGGCCGGGACGAGTTTCTGACACTGATCGACGGGGCGGCGGTCCGCAACCGACTGGGGGAGCGGCGGGCGGTCTATCCGGGCACGCAGTCGCAGGCCGGCTCGCTGGGCTGCGCGGTGACCGGGGTCGTGGTCCTCGGTGGGCTGGCGGCCGTGCTGTCCCTCACCGAGGCGGCGGTCCTGGCCGTCGTCCCGCTGGGGCTGCTGCTGCTGGTCCCGCTGGGCATCTGGATCGAACGGTCCACGACGAAGAAGAACCGGGGCCTTCGGCTCGATCTCCACGACCACGGTCTCACCGCCGTGGTCAAGGGCCGGGTCCATGCCGTCCGCTACGAGAGCACCTCCGTCCTCCAGAACACCGTCCGGCACACGGGGGTCGGCGGCTACACCTCCTACGCGTACACGCTCACCGACGTCGACGGCGCGAAGGTCGTCCTGCGCGGCCGGGCGGACCGGACGGGCGAAGTCGCCGAGAAGGGCAAGTTCGCCAACCCCCGGGAGTGGGGGCCGGCCGTCCAGGAGGCGGTCACCCGGGCACAACTCCCCCGTGCCGTCGTCACGCTGAACTCGGGCGGACGGCTCGACTTCGGCCGACTGTGGGTGACGCGGGACGGCGTGGGTTCGGCGCGCGAGTCGGCACAGTGGCACGAGATCCAGGAGATCAAGGTGTTCGACGGCTTCGTCAAGCTCAAGGTCGCCGGCCGGTGGCGCGCGCTGACCAGCGCCGCGGTGAGCACGATCCCGAACTTCTTCGTCTTCCTCGCCCTCGCCGAACACCTGCGGAGCACCGGGGGCAGGTCGGCCGTCTGAGTTCGTCGCGCCGCCGGGGCACGGTCGAGCGCCTCGGCAGCGACCGCGGTCGGGAGCCCACGGGGACCGCCTCGTGAGGATTGACCCGACCGCGGCCGGAGGAGATCATCGTGCCGGGTCCAGGGCGACAACCCGTTCCGGGTGTCGACCCGCCAACCGAGAGGAACCCAGCCATGTCCGAATCCGGACGACTCACCGTCGAACCCGTGCCGACGCCCGCCCGTTCCACCGTCGCCGTGCTCGGCCCCGGAGGAGTCGGCGGCCTGCTCGCCGCACTGCTCTCCCGCGCCGGGCACCGCGTGATCTGCCTCGCCCGGGAGGAGACCGCCGGTCCGCTGCGCCAGGACGGCATCCGGGTCCGCAGCCGGCAGTTCGGCGACTTCGCCGCGGCCGTCGAGGCGGACGGCGTGCTGCGCGAGCCCGTCGACCTGTGCCTGGTGACGGTCAAGAACACGGCGCTCGACGCGGCGCTCGACCGCGTCCCGCCGCAGTGGGCCGCGAACGGCCTGGTGGTGCCCCTGCTCAACGGCGTCGAGCACACCCACACCCTGCGGGCGCGCTACGGGGACGAACGGGTGGTACCCGCCGTGGTGCGGGTCGAGTCCACCCGCACCGCGCCGGGCGTCGTCGAGCACGGCAGCCCGTTCGTCGAGATCGACCTGGCCGGCCGGCCCGAGCGCTCGGCTCCGCTCGCCCAACTCCTCACGGGAGCGGGCGTGACCACCCGGGTCCTGCCGGACGAGGACGAGGTCCTGTGGGGGAAGCTGGCCTTCCTGGCCCCCTTCGCCCTGCTCACCACCCGCCATCGCCGGCCCATCGGCACCATCCGCTCCGAGCGGCGGGCCGAACTGACGGCCCTGGTGGAGGAGACCGCGGCGGTCGGCCGGGCCTGCGGAGGCCGGACGGCGGCCGCCGACGTCCTGGCGCGCTACGACGCGTTCCCCGCCGACAGCAGGTCGTCCATGCAGCGCGACGCCGAGGCGGGCCGCCCGCTGGAACTCGACGCGATCGGCGGCGCGCTGCTGCGCGCGGCCGAACAGCACGGCATCCGCGTACCGCTCGCGACGCGGCTGGTGGCGGAGCTGGCGGCCGTATGAGCCGCCGGCCCCGACGCGGCTGACCTCGGGGCCCGGTCGGTCCCTGCCGCTCGACGGGCAGGGACCGACCGGGCCCCGGGCCGCGCGGACCGCGCCGGGCCGCCCGCACTACAGTCTGCTCCTGTCGGGACACACCCGTCTCTCACAGGGGGAACAAGACTTGAGGCTCCATCACCATCCTGATCGCCCGCACGGCCGCACCTTCCGGCGGCGGGCGCGCTCCCTCCTCGTCACGCTCGCGCTGGTCGGCGGCCTGCAGGGCGCGCTGGCCGGAACGGCGTCGGCCGACCCCGCGGCGTCGCTGTGCTCCTCCGTCAACGGGAAGTTCGGCTCGGCCGTCGTGGGCGACGGCCGCTACCGCATCATGCCGGACGAGTGGAACTCCTCGGCCGAGGTCTGCATGACCAGCGACGGCGGCGCCAACTTCACCGTCACCCGCAGCGACCTCACCAACGCCACCAACACCCAGCCCGGCGCACCGGGCGCGTACACGCGCATCGAGTACGTCCCGCGGCCCGGCGAACTGCCCACGCCGGTGGCCACCATGGGCGACACCCTGACCGGCTGGCGGACCACCACCGGTGTCCCCGGGCAGTACAACGCGGCGTACGACCTCTGGTACGCGGACACGGCCGGCGGGTGCGGTCCGACCACCTCGCACGAGCTGATGATCTGGCTCAACCGGCAGGGCGGGCCCGTCCCGCTGGGCACCGCCACCCAGCAGGTCACCCTCGGCGGCCGGACGTACCAGGTCTACCAATACCAGAACGCCACCACCGGCAAGCAGGTCATCAGCTACCTGCTCGCCACTGCGACCAACTCGGTCTACGCCCTGAACCTGCGCGCGATCACCGCCGACGCCGTGGTCCGCGGCTACGTCCCCGCCGACGGTGCGCTCTGCTCCGTACAGGCGGGCTTCGAGATCTGGAACGGCGGCACGGGGCTGGCCACCAACTCCTTCTCCTACCAGCCCGCCACCGGCCTGCCGACCGGCAACGTGACGTCCGGCCTGCCCGGCAAGTGCCTCGACGCCGGGAGCAACTCGGCCGGCCCCGACACCTTCAGCATGCCCGCGGACATCTGGGACTGCGCCGCGACGCCGAACCAGACCTGGACGGTCGGCAACGACGGCACCGTCAAGGCCCTCGGCAAGTGCCTCGATGTCACCGGCGGCGGACTCACCGACGGGACCCCGGTCCAGCTCTACCCCTGCAACGGCACCGGCTCCCAGGTGTGGACGCAGAACGCCAAGGGCCTGCTGAACCCGCAGTCCGGCCTCTGCCTGGCCGACCCCGCCGCCTCGACCACCAACGGCACCCAGCTGATCCTCCGGACCTGCGGCGCGAGCGGACAGGACTGGCGGCCGCCCTACAACGGGCAGCCGCTCTGGAGCGCCTTCACCAACAAGGCCACCAACTACTGCCTGAGCGGCGGCGTGGAGAACCCCACCTCGGTCAGCCTCCACGGCTGCAGCGCCAGCCCCACCGCGCCGCAGAACTGGTCGCTCGTGAAGGACGGCACCCTCCGGATCTCCACCGGCAGTTGCCTGGACGCGGGCACCGCCGGCACGGCCGGCAGCACGGTGCAGCTCGCCCCGTGCTCGGGGGCGACGACGCAGCAGTGGCTGCTGT
Source organism: Kitasatospora sp. NPDC058218 (assembly GCF_042882445.1). NCBI lineage: Bacteria > Bacillati > Actinomycetota > Actinomycetes > Kitasatosporales > Streptomycetaceae > Kitasatospora > Kitasatospora sp. NPDC058218. Next base: position 60,603 of record NZ_JBHVWC010000068.1, read on the forward strand.
CACCGACCGGCTACCTGCTGAACCCCGCGTCCGGCAAGTGCCTGGACGATCCGAAGTCCACCACCGTGCCGGGCGTTCCGCTGAACCTGTGGACGTGCAACGGCACCGCCGCCCAGGTCTGGTACTCGGCCGCCTGACCGCCGGCCCGGCTCCCGTCCGTCATCCGCCGGACGGGGGCCCGGGGCCGGTGCGCCCCCCCGGAGTCAACCGGGGGCGAGGTGGGGAGGCCGGGAGTGGTTGCGGGGGTGGGGGCCACCCGGGGGCG
>NZ_JBHVWC010000069.1:0-60661 GCF_042882445.1 Kitasatospora sp. NPDC058218
GCCGATGGTACTGCAGGGGGGACCCTGTGGGAGAGTAGGACGCCGCCGAACAATTATTCAAGGCCGCGGCCCCAGCGATTCGCTGGGGCCGCGGCCTTTTTGTTTTTACGAACGTTTTTGCACCGTCGGCACGACTAGGGACTTCCGCCCAGGCGCGTGGTGTCCCCCGATGCCGGACAATGGAGATGGTGCTCGGCCAGGAGGCCGGCATCGAACCGCGCGAGGGCAGTGGTGTCGCCCCCATCCGCGGTAGAGCTGAAGCAACAGAGGAGTCACCACAATGTCGAACCAGCCCCAGGACCGTCCCGAGCGTCGATCGGACGACGGCCGCGGCTCCGAGCCCCGGTCTCGTGGGGGCTGGTCCAACGACCGCGGTCCGCGTCGTGACGACCGTGACGACCGTCCGCGCCGTGACGACCGTCCGTCCGGTGGTGGTTACAACCGCGACCGTGACGACCGCGGCGGTTTCCGCCGCGACGACCGTCCGTCCGGTGGCGGCGGTAGCTTCCGTCGTGACGACCGTCCGTCCGGTGGTGGCTTCAACCGTGACCGTGACGACCGCGGCGGTTTCCGTCGTGACGACCGCCCCTCGGGCGGTGGCGGTGGTTTCCGTCGTGACGAGCGTCCGTCCGGTGGCGGCGGGTTCCGCCGTGATGACCGTCCGGGTGGGTTCAACCGCGACCGTGACGACCGTCCGCGTCGTGATGACCGTCCGTCCGGTGGCGGCTTCAACCGCGACCGTGACGACCGCGGCGGCTTCCGTCGTGACGACCGCCCCTCGGGCGGTGGCGGTGGTTTCCGTCGTGACGAGCGTCCCTCGGGTGGCGGCTTCAACCGCGACGACCGTCCGCGTCGTGACGACCGCCCCTCGGGTGGCGGCTTCAACCGCGACGACCGTCCGCGTCGTGACGACCGTCCGTCCGGTGGTGGCTACAACCGCGACCGCGACGACCGCGGTGGTTTCCGTCGTGACGAGCGTCCGTCCGGTGGCGGCGGGTTCCGCCGTGATGACCGTCCGGGTGGGTTCAACCGCGACCGTGACGACCGTCCGCGTCGTGATGACCGTCCGTCCGGTGGCGGCTTCAACCGCGACCGTGACGACCGCGGCGGCTTCCGTCGCGACGACCGCCCCTCGGGCGGTGGCGGTGGTTTCCGTCGTGACGAGCGTCCCTCGGGTGGCGGCTTCAACCGCGACGACCGTCCGCGTCGTGACGACCGTCCGTCCGGTGGCGGCGGGTTCCGCCGTGATGACCGTCCGGGTGGGTTCAACCGCGACCGTGACGACCGTCCGCGTCGTGACGACCGCCCCTCCGGTGGCGGCTACAACCGCGACCGCGACGACCGCGGCGGGTTCCGCCGCGACGACCGCCCGCGTCGTGACGACCGCCCGTCCGGTGGCGGCTACAACCGCGACCGCGACGACCGCGGCAGCCGGGACTACGACGACCGTCGGGGCAACTTCGAGCCCGTCAAGCGGCTGCCGATCCCGGAGGACGTCACCGGCTTCGAGCTGGACGCGGACGTCCGCCAGGAGCTCAAGAGCCTGCCCAAGACGCTCGCCGACGATGTCGCCCGCAACCTGGTGATGGTCGCCCGCCTGCTCGACAGCGAGCCGGAGGAGGCCTACCAGTACTCGCGCGTCGCGCTGCGACTGGCGTCCCGCGTCGCTGCCGTCCGCGAGGCGGCCGGCTTCGCCTCGTACATGACGCAGCGCTACTCCGAGGCGCTGACCGAGTTCCGCGCGGCCCGTCGGATGACCGGCCGGGTGGACCTGTGGCCGGTGATGGCGGACTGCGAGCGCGGTCTGGGCCGTCCGGAGCGGGCGCTGGCGATGGCCGGCGAGCCCGAGGTGAAGCAGCTGGACAAGTCCGGTCAGGTCGAGATGCGCCTGGTCGCGGCGGGTGCCCGCAGCGACATGGAGCAGTTCGAGGCGGCCGTGGTCACCCTGCAGAGCCCGGAGCTGGCCTCCAGCGCCGTGCACCCGTGGACCGCGCGACTGCGGTACGCCTACGCCGAGGCGCTGATCGCGGCCGGCCGGGGCGACGAGGCCCGTGACTGGTTCGCGAAGGCCGCCGAGGCCGACACCGACGGTGCCACCAACGCGTCGGAGCGGCTGGCCGAGATCGACGGGCTGGAGTTCGTCGACGCGCTCGACCCGGAGGTCGAGGACGAGGCCGCCGAGGCCGCCGAGGACGAGGCCCCGGCCCCGGCGCCGGCGAAGTCGCGCGGTGGCGTGCCGGACGAGCGGGAGATCTTCGAGGACGAGGAAGACGTCGAGGAGTTCTACGACGAGGACGACCTGGAGATCGACGAGGACTTCGACGGCGTCGTGCCGGAGCGGTCCAAGGACGCCAAGGCCTGATGCCGCGCGTCGCGTAGCTGAGTGAGGCCCTGCCGCACCCCGGGATTCTCCGGGGTGCGGCAGGGCCTCACTGCTGTCCGGGCTTCGTCGCTCAGCCCAGTTCGAGGCTGCGCAGGACCAGCCCGGTGGCCGGCTTGGGGCCGAATGACGTGGACTTGCGGGGCATGGTGACGCCCTGTTCGGCGAGCCGGCGGACCACGCTCTCGCGTACCGGATGGAGCAGCACCGCCGTGCCACCGGTCCGGGCGGCCTCGCGTTCGGCGGACACGGCGGTGTGCAGGTAGCCGATGTCGTCGGGGCCGTCGGGGACGTGCCAGGTGTGGTCCAGCAGGGCCGCGTGCAGCACGGTGGCGTCCAGGTGGCGCCACTCCTGCGGCCGGTCGCGCGGCACGCTCGCGTCGAGCAGCGCCTCGTCGGGTTCGCCGATCAGCCAGTAGACGCCGTCGCCGCCGGTGAGCACGAAGCCGTTGCCGCCGTGCCGCTTCTGTTCGGCGAGCGCCTGCAGGGCGCCGGACAGGGGGCCGGGCACCTCCTTGACCCGCCAGCGGTCGCCCAGCTTCTCCAGCGCCTCGGCGATCGGCAGCCGGTACAGCACCCGGTGGATCGCCCGGACCCGCAGCGGGTAGCGGGCGGTGTCGACCAGCAGCACCAGGCCCCGGTCCCAGGGGCTGCGCGGCAGGTGGCGGTGCTCGCGCTGGAGGCGCAGGTACATCTCCCAGCGGTGGTGGCCGTCGGCGATCAGCGCCCGGCAGGTGGCCAGGTCGCGGCTGATCTCGGCGATCTCGGCGGGGTCGGTCACGGCCCACAGCCGGTGGTGGGTGCCGTCGGTGGTGGTCGTGGTGAGCAGCGGCTCGTCCGCGACGGCGCGTTCGACCACGCCGGCCGCGCCACCGTTGCCCCGGTAGGTGAGCAGCAGCGGTTCGAGGTTGGCGCGGGTGGTGCGCATCAGGCCGACCCGGTCCGCGACCGGCCTGGGCATCACGTCCTCGTGGGGGAGGACGACGCCGGCCTCGCTGCCGCTGACGGCCAGGGCGCCGATCAGGCCGCGTTGGAGGAGCTCCGGGGAGTCGCCGGTGGCGGGCACGCGCTGCTCGTAGACGTACAGGGCGGGCTCGGGGTCGGCGGCCAGGACGCCCTCGTTCAGCCAGTCGCGCAGCAGCCGGGCGGCGTGCCGGTAGCGGGTGTCGCGGTCGGGGCGGTCGCCGGCGTCCTCGGGCTCGGGGCGCGGCAGGATCAGCCGGACCACGTTGTGCGGGTCGGCGGTCTCCAGGTCGAGCCTGCGGCCGGGGTCGACGACGTCGTACGGCGGTGAGGTGACCGCGGCCAGTGCGCCGACCCGGTCGGGGACGTAGCGGAGGCCGCGGAAGGGGGACAGGGACAGACCTGCGGTGGCGACATGACCGGGATTGCCGGGGCCGCCCTGCGGAGACTCCGCTCCGCTTTCTGCACTGGGTGTGCTCATTCTGGGCATCGTAATCGGGTACGCGTTGTTCAGAGATCGGAACACCCGTGCTGGTCCGGAGCCGGCGGGTGTCGTGACCGAGGGCGAGGGACGGCGTGAGAGAGCGCGGTGAGCGGGCGACGCAGTGGTGCGCGTCCCGTGAGGCGGTCGGCGAGGGCAGCGAGGTGGGCGCATGAGCGGTGGGCAGGAGCGGGTGGACGGCAGCGGCGGCGCGGAGGGCTTCGCGGATGATCGTGCGAACGGGTTGGCCGGCGCGGGGAGTTCGGGCGAGGGCTCCGGCGAGGGCCCCGGCGGTGGCGTGCCGGAGCAGGGCCGGTCCGGCGAGCCGGCGGGGGACGTCTACGAGTGGTTCCGCCGGGGCGGGAAGCTGCTGGCCCAGGGGCACCCGGCGGCCGCCGAGCAGTTGCTGGCGCGGGCGGCCGCGGCGGAGCCGCACTCGCGCAGCATCCGGGAGACGCTGGCCCGGGCCCAGTTCGACGCCGGCTCGTACGCGGCGGCGCTGGAGAACTTCCGGGCGGTGGCCCTGGCCGATCCGTCCGACGACTACGCTCAGTTCGGGTGGGGTGTCTCGGCGGCCCGGTTGGGCGACTTCGAGACCTCCGCCGAGCACCTGGCCCTGGCCGTCGCGATGCGGCCGGACACCGACTACTACCGGGCCGCGCTGCGGCAGACCCGGGCGACCCTGGCGGCCCGCGCCGGGGCGTTCGGCCCGTTGGTGCCGGGGGCACCGGGGTACGCGGAGCCCGGGCGGGCTGCCGGTGGGTTGCCGGCGGCCGCCGACCGGGGCGACGGGGACGGTACGGCGCAGCACGGCACGGAGCGTGACGGCTCGGTGCGTGACGGCACGGAGCGGGACGAGACGGATGACGGGGATCGACGCAGTGAATGAGGTAGCGAAGGCATGACCGAGACGGCCACCACCGAGCGACGGACCGCCCCCGGCGGCAGTGAGCTCCCGCTGACCGAGGCGTACGACACGGCGCTGCTGGATCTCGACGGCGTGGTCTACGCCGGGCCGAACGCGATCGACCACGCGGCGGACTCGCTGGCGGCGGCGAGGACGGCCGGGATGCGGTTGGCGTACGTGACCAACAACGCCTCCCGCCCGCCCCGGGTGGTGGCCGCCCATCTGACCGAACTGGGTGTGCCGGCCGAGCCGGCCGACGTGATCAACTCGGCGCAGGCGGCCGCCCGGGTCGTCGCCGAGAAGGTGCCGGCCGGGTCGAAGGTGCTGGTCGTGGGCGGCCTGGGCCTGGAGGAGGCGCTGGCCGAACGCGGCCTGGTGGCCGTCCGCACGCTGGCCGAGGAGCCGCTCGCGGTGGTGCAGGGCTTCGACCCCTCGGTGGGCTGGGCGCACCTGGCGGAGGCCTCCTACGCGGTGCAGAGCGGGCTGCCGTGGGTGGCCTCGAACACCGACCTGACGGTGCCGACCGCGGGTGGGATCGCGCCCGGCAACGGCACGCTGGTCGCCGCCGTGCGCGCGGCGACGGGCGTGGAGCCCGAGGTGGCGGGCAAGCCGCTTCCGCCGATGCACCGGGAGACGGTGCTGCGGACCGGGGCGCAGCGGCCGCTGGTGGTCGGCGACCGGCTGGACACCGACATCGAGGGCGCGTTCAACGGCGGTGTCGACAGCCTGCTGGTGTTCACCGGGGTCACCACCGCGGCGCAGCTGCTCACGGCGCGGGTGGAGCACCGGCCGACGTACCTGGCGCAGGACCTGCGGGGCCTGCTGGTGGCGCACTCCGCGGTCACGGAGCAGCCGGGTGGCGGCTTCGGCTGCGGCGGCTGGGTCGTGGTGGCGCAGGACGGGCTGCTGCGACTGGACGGTGTCGGGGCGGACCGCTGGGACGGCCTGCGGGCGCTCTGCGCGGCGGCCTGGACGGCGCTGGACGCGGACGGTGCTCCGGCGGACGGCCGCAAGGCGCTGGCCGAGCTGGGATTCTGAGGCCGGGTTCCGAGGCCGGGGTTCCGAGGTCGGGATCCCGGGGGCCGGGCCGGGATTGCGAGGCCGTGGGCCGGCTGCGCGCGACTCGCCTGGCCGGCCCGGTCAGAGCAGGGTGCGCAGCCGGAGCAGGTCGCGGAAGCCCGCCTCCAGCCGGACCCGGCCGCCGGCCCAGGCGGCGGCGAAGTTGAGCTTGCCGCCGACCAGGGCGACCAGGTCGTCGCTGCTCATGGTGAGCCGGATCTCGGCCTTCTCGGCGGGCGGACCGGGTGCCTCGACGACGTCCTCGATCCGGCCGTCCCGCAGCCGTCCGGAGAAGGTCAGGTCGAGATCGGTGATCCGGCAGGTGAGGGAGCGGTCGAGGGCGGCTGCCTTGTGGACGTCGCCGGTGGACTTCGCCAGGTTCCGGCTGAGCTGCTCCAGTGCCGTACGGCACTCCTCGGCGTTGGCCATGGCGGCTGGTCCACTCCCTGTGCGACGGCGGCGGTGGTCACTGCGGGGCCACGGTACCGCAGGCGGGTTTTGGCGGTAGCGTCGTCTGTGGGGTGCCCGGAACCGGTCCGGGTGCCGACGGCGACGGAGCGATGCGCGCAGGCGCTAAGGAGGCACCCGGATGCTGCCGAAGACGGTGCGGGGAGCGGTGGAGGTCGCCGCCGGGCTGGTGGAGGAGGTCGGCAAGCTGGTCGTCGGGACGGCGGCCGGGCTGCTGGAGAAGAGCGGGGTCGACGTCGCCGAGGTGGAGCGGCGGCTGGGCGAGTCGTTCCCGCCGTCCGCGAAGTCGCTGCAGACCCTGGCGGAGGAGGCGGTCACCGCCGGCCGGGCCGGGGTGGACCTGGCGGTCGGCGTCGCGCGCGGCGAGGTGGAGAAGGCCTTCGAGAAGGTCGGTGACCAGGTGACCAAGGTCGGCGTGGTGCTCGCCTACCTGGAGAGCAAGCTGCGCGAGGTCGAGGAGGAGGGCGTGCCGGCCGCGTCGCCGCAGGCCGGGCCCGAGACGGCGGCACCGGCGCCGCGGGCCGACGGCCTGTTCGGGCGCGGCTGGGAGCTGGACGACGAGCCGGCGGCACCTGCGGCGCGGGCGGGCGGCGAGCCGATAGTGGCCGAGCGGGTCGAGGTCGACGAGCCGGTGGAGATCGATCCGCCGGTGCCGTCGGCGTCGCGGTCGGCGGAGCCGGCCGACCGGGGTACCACCGAGGCGGCGCCGACGAAGCGGGCGGCCGCCCCGAAGGCCGCCGGGGACAAGCCGGCCGCGAAGAAGCCGGCGCCGAAGGAGGCGGCGGCGAAGAAGGCCGCGCCCGACCGGGCCGCCACCGGGACGCCGGACGCGAAGCCGGCGACCGCGAAGCCCGCGACGGCCGGGAAGACGGCCGCCAGGAAGACGGCCGCGAAGAAGACCGCCGTCAAGAAGACCGCGGCAGCGACCACGAAGCGGACCGCGGCGAAGAAGGCGGCGCAGGCCGCCGGCCAGGAGCCGCCCGCCAAGCGGACCGCGACCAGGAAGACCACCGTGCGCAAGAGCAGCAGCACGAAGAAGCCCGATGCCTGACCCCGACCCGGGCCCCGCCCCCCTCCCTACGGACGCGGCCCTGGACGCGGCCCGGGACCTCGCCCCCGAAGCGGCCCCGATCACCGGCGAGCCGCTCCCGCTGGGTGTCGAGCCGACCCGCACCGGCCACCCGGCCGTCGACGCCGCGCTGGCCCGGCTGGAGGCCCTGGACGGGGTGCCGACCGAGGCACACGTCGCGGTGTACGAAGATGTTCACCAGCGGCTGACCGACACGTTGGCCGCGCTCGACCGGGACGACCCGCTCGGATCGACCGCCCGGAACGACCCGTAGGAGCTGAAACACCAGTGGCAGTGGCACGACGCCGTCTCGACGCGGAGCTGGTCCGCCGCAAGCTGGCCCGGTCGCGCGAGCACGCGTCCGAGCTGATCGCGGCCGGCCGGGTGACCGTCGGCGGCACCACCGCGACCAAGCCGGCCACCCAGGTGGAGACCGCGGCGGCGGTCGTGGTGGCCGAGGACGCGAACGACCCCGACTACGTCTCGCGCGGCGGGCACAAGCTCGCCGGGGCGTTCGAGGCGTTCGTACCGCAGGGCCTGGTGGTCGAGGGCCGCCGCGCGCTGGACGCCGGCGCGTCCACCGGCGGCTTCACCGATGTGCTGCTGCGCGCCGGCGCGGCCGGTGTGTTGGCGGTGGACGTCGGCTACGGGCAGCTCGCGTGGTCGCTGCAGAGCGACGACCGGGTGACGGTGATGGACCGCACCAATGTGCGCGAGCTGACCGTGGAGCTGATCGGCGGCTCGCCGGTCGACCTGGTCGTCGGCGACCTCTCGTTCATCTCGCTGGGCCTGGTGCTGCCCGCGCTGGCCGGCTGCGCGGCCGAGGACGCGGACCTGGTGCTGATGGTCAAGCCGCAGTTCGAGATCGGCAAGGAGCGCCTCGGTAGCGGCGGCGTGGTGCGCAGCCCGCAGCTGCGCGCCGAGATGATCCGGCAGGTGGCCGGGAAGGCATGGGAGCAGGGGCTGGGCGTGCGGGCGGTCACCGCGAGCCCCCTGCCGGGGCCGTCGGGCAACGTCGAGTACTTTCTCTGGCTGCGCCGGGACGCCCCGCAGTTGGACCCGGCGGAGGCGGACCGGGCTGTCGCCGAAGGCCCCCGATAGGGTGCTCTGCGGACGTCCGGTCCGTCATGCTGAGTGACGCGGCCGCACCGGGCCGAGGGCGACCCGGCCGACGTAGGGCCCGGCCGACGTAGGGAGAGGGCAGCGGGCATGAGCGAGCGAACCGCGGGGGTATCCCCGGCCGAAGTCCGGCGGAGAGCTGTCGAGGGGTGCGCGTCGCCTGCGGCGACGGCGGGGCGACGGGGACACCTCGGGGCTGTCGGGACTGGCGGAGAGGGGCGCGCATGAGCGAGGGACGGACGGTCTTCCTGATCGCGCACACCGGCCGGGAGGCCGCGCTGCGCAGCGTCGAGGGCCTGGTGCACGGCCTGCTGAAGGCGGGCATCCGGATCAGACTGCTCGCGGCCGAGGCGGTGGACCTGGACCTGCCCGACGGGGTCGAGCGGGTGGCCGGGGGACCGGGCGCGGCGGACGGCTGCGAGCTGATCCTGGTCGCGGGCGGGGACGGCACGCTGCTGCGCGGGGCGGAGCTGGCGCGTGAGCACGGGCTGCCGATGCTCGGCATCAACCTGGGCCGGGTGGGCTTCCTCGCGGAGGCCGAGCGGGACGATCTCGCGGTGGTGGTCGAGCGCGTCGTCGACGCCGACTACGAGGTCGAGGAACGGATGACGCTCGATGTGATCGTCCGGACCAACGGCGATGTGGTGCACCAGGACTGGGCGTTGAACGAGGCCTCGATCGAGAAGGCGGCCCGGGAGCGGATGCTGGAGGTGGTGACCGAGGTGGACGGCCGTCCGGTCTCCAACTTCGGGTGCGACGGGGTGGTCTGTGCGACGCCGACCGGTTCGACGGCGTACGCGTTCTCCGGCGGCGGCCCGGTGGTCTGGCCCGAGGTGGAGGCGCTGCTGATGGTGCCGATCAGCGCGCACGCGCTGTTCGCCCGGCCGCTGGTGACCTCGCCGGACTCGGTGCTGGCGGTCGAGGTGCAGCCGAAGACCCCGCACGGCGTGCTCTGGTGCGACGGCCGGCGCTCGGTGGAGCTGCCGGCCGGGGCCCGGGTTGAGGTCCGCCGGGGGCAGACGCCGGTACGGCTCGCCCGTCTGCACCGGGCGCCGTTCACCGACCGGCTGGTGGCCAAGTTCGCGCTGCCGGTGACGGGTTGGCGCGGCCGGGCGGAGACGCTCTGACCGGCCGCCCCGGCCACCTGTACTGACGGACCGTCAGACCGCCAGGGGCTGGCTGTCGTCGGCGGCGCTCCAGCGGCCGCCGACGGCCGCCCTGGCGGCGACGTCCACGAGGCGTTCGACGGCGGCGGGCACCGCTGCGGCGGGCACGGTGAGCGGGATCCGGATGTGGTGCTCGAAGGCGCCGTCCGAGCCGAAGCGGTTGCCCGCCGCGATCCGTACGCCGCCGTGCTCGCCGGCCAGGGCCAGCGCCGCGCCGGACAGGCCCCCGGTGGAGACCCAGAGCGAGAGCCCGCCGGGCGGGGCGGCGTAGCGCCATGCGGGCAGGTGCTCGCGCAGCGCGCCGGCGAAGGCCTCCGCGGTGGCCCGCAGCCGGTCCAGCTGGTGGGCGCGGACGGCCGCCAGCGGCTCGCCCAGCAGCTCGGCGGCGATCAGTTGGTCCAGCACCGGGGCGCCGACGTCGCTGTAGACCCGGGCGGTGGCCAGCCGGCGCACCAGCGCGGGGGCCGCCCGGACCCAGCCGATCCGCAGGCCGCCCCAGAGCAGCTTGCCCGCCGAGCCGACGGTGACCACCTGGGCGGACCGGTCCAGCGCGGCCATCGGGCGGGGGAGGGCGGCGTCCGGCGGAAGGCCCCAGCCGAGTTCGGCGGTGGTCTCGTCGGCCAGCACGATCGTGCCGGCGGCCCGGGCGGCGGCCAGTAGCTCCCGGCGCTGCTCCTCGGGGACGAGGGCGCCGGTCGGGTTGTGGAAGTCGGGGATCACGTAGGCGGCCTTGGGCGCGGCGCCGCGCAGCACCCGGCGCCACTCGGCGAGGTCCCAGGTGGGCTGCCGGGACGGCCCGCCGGGCCAGCTGTACGGGACGGGTACCAGGCGGGCGTCGCCCAGGCGCAGCGCCTGCAGGGTGTGGGCGTAGCTGGGCGCCTCGACGGCGACCCGGTCGCCGCGGCCGATCAGGGCCTGCTGCACCAGGTGCAGGCCGCCCATCGCGCCGATCGTGATCAGGATCTGGTCGGGGGTGGTCGGCAGGCCGCGCTCGCTGTAGCGCCGGGCCACCGCCTCGCGCAGGACCGGGACGCCGGTGGGGTAGTTGCCGTGCCCGGCGGCGTACGCGGGCAGCTGCTCGACGGCCCGGGCGGCCGCCGCGCCGAGGAAGGGCTGCGGGGCGGGCAGCGCGGCGACCCCGAGGTCCAGCGTGCGGCCCTGCTCGTCCGGCGGCACCGGGTGCAGCGCGTCGCTGGGCGGCGGGGCGCCCTCGGGGAGGGCGGTCCAGCTGCCGGAGCCGCGCCGGCTGTGCAGGTAGCCCTCGGCGCGCAGGGCCTCGTACGCGGTGGCCACGGTGGTGCGGCTGAGTCGCAGGGCCAGGGCCAGTTCGCGTTCGGCGGGGAGCCGGGCGCCGACCGGCAGCCGGCCCTCGGAGACCAGCAGTCGGACCTGCCCGGCCAGCGTCCGGTAGGCGGGGCGGCGGGTGGTGGCCGGCTCGGGCAGTCGGGCGGCGTCGAGCAGTCGGGCGAGTGCGGCGGCGGTGACGGTGGTGTGCCAGTCGGCCATGGCTGATCAGTCCACTTGCTCGGAATTGGCCCTGGATGGGGTCGCTTTGGCCTGTCCATCATGGCAGGGCGGCCATCGAGTCCGCCACCGTCGCGGCCCGGCCCGCACGGTGCAGCACCACCTGCGGGAGAACCCGATGGCCACCACGACCACGCATCCGACCACCACTGCGCCCACCGCCGAGCCCGCCCCCGGCGCGCAGCGCCCCTCGCGCGCCGTCCGGCTGCTCGGCGACACCCACGCCCTGGGCCGTCGGCTCCCGCAGCTCCTGGTCGGGCTCACCCTCTACGGCGCGAGCATGGGGCTGATGCTGCGCTCCGGGCTCGGCCTCGACCCGTGGGACGTCTTCCACCAGGGCCTGCAACGCACCGCCGGCCTCTCGGTGGGCGCCTGGGTGACCATCTGCGGCGCCCTCGTGCTGCTGCTCTGGATCCCGCTGCGCCAGCGGCCCGGCCTGGGCACCGTCGCCAACGTGCTGATGATCGGCGCGGCGATGGACCTCACCCTGAGGGTGGTCGGCACGCCCGGACCGCTGCCGGCCCGGATCGCGCTCATGGTGGGAGCGATCGTGCTCAACGGCCTGGCCACCGGCCTCTACATCGGCGCCCGCTTCGGGCCGGGCCCGCGGGACGGCCTGATGACCGGCCTGCACCGGCGCACCGGCCGGTCGCTGCGGCTGATCCGGACCGGAATCGAACTCACCGTGCTGGCCGCCGGGGTCCTGCTCGGCGGCACCGCGGGCGTCGGAACCGTGGCGTACGCGCTGGCCATCGGCCCGCTCGCGCAGATCTTCCTGCCCTGGTGCACGGTTCCCACCGCAGCTCAAACGGCCCGGAAGGGATGAACTTACGAGTCGTGGAGTTGCCGCTCGTCGCGCGCCGGGGCCGGAACCTCGTAAGGTCGTCACCGTGTTGGACGAGATGCGGATACGGGATCTTGGGGTCATTGACGACGCGGTGGTCGAACTGGCCCCCGGCTTCACCGCCGTGACCGGTGAGACCGGCGCCGGAAAGACCATGGTGGTGACCAGCCTCGGCCTGTTGCTGGGCGGCCGCGCCGACCCGGGCCTGGTGCGCAACGGCGCCGGACGCGCGGTCGTCGAGGGCCGGCTCGAACTGCCCGCGGGCTCCCCGGCGGCCGCCCGCGCCGTCGAGGCCGGCGCGGAACTCGACGACGGCGCGCTGCTGATCAGCCGGACCGTCTCCGCCGAGGGCCGCTCCCGGGCGTACGTCGGCGGCCGGGCCGTCCCGGTCGGGCTGCTCGCCGAGCTCGGCGAGGACCTGATCGCCGTGCACGGCCAGACCGACCAGCAGCGGCTGCTGCGCCCGGCCCGCCAGCGCGGCGCCCTGGACCGGTACGCCGGCGAGGCGGTGGCCGAGCCGCTGGCCCGCTACCGCGAGGTCTACCGCCGGCTGCGGGAGGTCTCGGCGACCCTGGAGGAGCTGACCACCCGGGCCCGCGAGCGCGCCCAGGAGGCCGACCTGCTCCGCTTCGGCCTGGACGAGGTGGCCGCCGCCGAGCCCGTCGCCGACGAGGACGTCGAGCTGGGCGCCGAGGCCGAGCGGCTCGGCCACGCCGACGCGCTCTCCTCCGCCGCCACCCTGGCCCACGCCGCCCTGGCCGGCGACCCGGCCGACCCGGAGGCGCTGGACGCCGGCACCCTGCTGGCCCAGTCCCGTCGCGCCCTGGACGCCGTCCGTCACCACGACGAGCGCCTCGCCGCCCTCGCCGACCGGCTGAACGAGGTCGGCTACCTGCTGGCCGACGTCGCCGGCGACCTGGCCGGCTACGCCGACGACCTGGACGCCGACCCGGTCCGGCTGGCCGCCGTCGAGGACCGCCGGGCCGTCCTGGCCCAGCTGTTGCGCAAGTACGGCGGCCCGGAGAACTCCCTCGCCGAGGTGCTGGCCTGGGCCGACACCGGCTCCGCCCGGCTCGCCGAGCTCGACGGCGACGACGAGCGGATCGACGAGCTCGGTGCCCAGGAGACCGCGCTGCGCGCCGAGTTGGCCGAGCTCGCGGCCGAGGTCTCGACCGCCCGGCAGGCCGCCGCCGGTCATTTCGCCGAGGCCGTCTCCGCCGAGCTGGCCGAACTCGCGATGCCGCACGCCCGGGTGACCTTCGCGATCGGCCAGGTCGACGACCTCGCCGGCATCGAGGTCGACGGCCGCACCGTCGCCTACGGTCCGCACGGCGTGGACGAGGTCGAGGTGCTGCTCGCCCCGCACCCCGGGGCCCAGCCCCGTCCGATCGCCAAGGGCGCCTCCGGCGGCGAGCTCTCCCGGGTGATGCTCGCCGTCGAGGTGGTCTTCGCCGGCGCCGACCCCGTCCCCACCTACCTGTTCGACGAGGTGGACGCGGGCGTCGGCGGCAAGGCCGCGGTCGAGATCGGCCGCCGGCTGGCCAAGTTGGCCGAGTCTGCCCAGGTCGTGGTGGTCACCCACCTGCCCCAGGTCGCCGCCTTCGCCGACCGCCACCTGGTGGTGGTGAAGACCAACGACGGCACCGTGACCCGCAGCGGCGTCAAGGTGCTGAACGACGAGGAGCGGGTGCGCGAACTCTCCCGGATGCTGGCCGGTCTGGAGGACTCGGAGTTGGGCCGCGCCCACGCCGAGGAACTGCTGGCCGCCGCCCGGGCGCCACGCCACCGGTAGCCGCCGTCCGCCCGCCCGGCGGCCCTCCGGCGGACCACGACGCGCCCCCCGTGGCGCCGACTGTCCAAGAGGGCCGCCGACCTGGCATGGTGGCGGCTGGACACTGGCTTTCCAGTCCCGAGCGCCGTCGGCGGGCAATCCTCGCGACGCGGCGCGCGAACCTGATCGAGTCGGATGCGAGACGACGTGGACCATTCCGCCGCCCGGGCCACCGCGGCCGCCCCTGAACCGGGTCAGCTGCACGTGGTGCTCGTCCTGGCCGCCAGCACCGGCGGCATCGGTGCGCACGTGCGCTCACTGGCACAGGGCCTGGTCGCGCACGGAGTGACCGTCACGGTCTGCGCGCCCGCCGGTACGGACGCGTTGTTCGGCTTCTCCCGCACCGGCGCCAGGTTCCACCTGGTCGACATCACCCCCACGGCGGGTGCCCGCAGCGACGCCACCGCGATCGGCGAGCTGCGCCGCGCCTTCACCGGCGCCGACGTGGTGCACGCCCACGGTCTGCGCGCCGGGCTCCTCTCGGACCTTGCGCTGCGCACCGCCGGCCGCTTCCCGGGTCTGCGCCCGGAGACCCCGCTGGTGGTCACCGCGCACCACGCGCTGCTGGCCACCGGCATGGAGCGGCGGCTCCAGCGGCTGATGGAGCGCCGGGTGGCGCGCGCCGCCGACCTGGTGCTCGGCGCCTCCTCCGACCTGGTGGCCCGGGCCCGCGAGCTGGGTGCCACCGACGCCCGGCTCGGCCCGGTCGCGGCCCCGCCGATGCCCGAGGGCCGACTGGAACGGGCCGAGGCCCGGGCGGCGTTGCTCGGCGACGGCCCGGACCGCCCGCTGGTGCTGGCGGTCGGCCGGCTCGTGCCGCAGAAGGCCTTCGGACTGCTGCTGGACGCCGCCCGCGAGCTGGCCGCGCTGGATCCGGAACCGCTGCTGCTGATCGCCGGCGACGGCCCCGAGGCGGCCGGGCTGCGTGAGCGGGTGGCCGCCGAGAAGGCGGCGGTGCGGTTGCTCGGCTACCGCACCGATGTGCCGGACCTGCTGGCCGCCGCCGACGTGCTGGTGGTCTCCAGCCGCTGGGAGGCCCGTTCGCTGGTGGTCCAGGAGGCGATGCGGGCCGGCGTGCCGGTGGTGGCCACGGCCGTCGGCGGCATCCCCGAGCTGGTCGGTGACGCCGCCGTGCTTGTCCCGCCCGGTGACGCGGCCGCGCTCGGCCGGGCGGTGCGCGAGGTGCTGGGCGACCCGGACCGGCGTCGGCGGCTGGTGGCCGCGGGCCGGCAGCAGGCCGAGACCTGGCCGGACGAGGCCGCCACCGTGGCGCAGGTGCTCAGCACCTACGACGAGCTGGTGCAGCGCACCCCGTAGCCGCTCGGGCGGTGTCGGCGGGTCGGTCCGGACGTCCCGGCCGCCGACCGGACCTGCCCGGGCCGTGGGCCGCCCGGGCAGGAGCCGCTCAGACGGTGGCCTGCTCGGCCCGGTCGGCGGCCAGGCCGTCCGGCTGGGCGGAGAGGTAGGCGCCGCCGCAGGCGGTCAGCCGCAGCGCGGTGTCGATCAGCGGGACGTGGCTGAAGGCCTGCGGGAAGTTGCCGACCTGGCGCTTCTCCCGCGGGTCCCACTCCTCGGCGAGCAGGCCGACGTCGTTGCGCAGCGACAGCAGCTTGTCGAACAGCTCGCGGGCCTCCTGCACCCGGCCGATCATGGCGAGGTCGTCGGCCAGCCAGAACGAGCAGGCCAGGAAGGCGCCCTCGTGGCCGGAGAGGCCGTCCACGTTGTTGCCGCTCTCGTCGTGCGTGGGGTAGCGCAGCACGAAGCCGTCCTCGGTGGAGAGCTCGCGCTGGATCGCCTCGATGGTGCCGATCACCCGCTTGTCGTCCGGCGGGAGGAAGCCGACCTGCGGGATCAGCAGCAGCGAGGCGTCCAGCTCCTTGCCGCCGTAGTACTGGGTGAAGGTGTTGCGCTCCTGGTCGTAGCCCTTCTCGCAGACGTCGCGGTGGATGGTCGCCCGCAGCTTGCGCCAGCGCTCCAGGTGGCCGTCGGAGGGCGCGTCCTCGGGGTTCTGCTCCAGCAGCTTGATCGTGCGGTCGACCGCCACCCAGGCCATCACCTTGGAGTGGACGAAGTGCCGGCGCGGGCCGCGGACCTCCCAGATGCCCTCGTCCGGCTCCTGCCAGTGCTCCTCCAGGTACTCGATGAGCCGCAGCTGGAGGTGGTGGGCGTGGTCGTTGCGGACCAGGCCGGTCATGTGGGCCAGGTGCAGGGCCTCGACGACCTCGCCGTAGACGTCCAGCTGCAGCTGGCCGGCCGCGCCGTTGCCGACCCGCACCGGCTGCGAGCCCTCGTAGCCGGGCAGCCAGTCCAGCGAGGACTCGGTGAGCTCGCGCTCGCCGGCGATGCCGTACATGATCTGCAGGTTCTCCGGGTCCCCGGCGACGGCGCGCAGCAGCCACTCGCGCCAGGCGCGGGCCTCGTCGCGGTAGCCGGTGCGCAGCAGCGAGGAGAGCGTGATGGCGGCGTCGCGCAGCCACGTGTAGCGGTAGTCCCAGTTCCGCTCGCCGCCGATGTCCTCGGGCAGGGAGGTGGTGGGGGCCGCGACGATGCCGCCGGTGGGGGCGTAGGTGAGGCCCTTGAGGGTGATCAGCGAGCGGATCACGGCCTCCCGGTAGGGGCCCTGGTAGGTGCACTGGCCGGCCCAGTCGTGCCAGAAGTCCGCGGTGGCGTCGAGCATCTCCTCGGCGTCCGGGGCCTTGGGCGCCTCCAGGTGGGAGGCCTGCCAGGTGAGTGCGAAGGCGATCCGCTCGCCGGCCGCGACGGTGAAGTCCGCGTAGGTGGTGAGGTTGCGCCCGTAGGTGTCCGCCTCGCCGTCCAGCCAGACCGAGTCGGGGCCGGCCACGGCCACCGTCCGGTGGCCGCCGTCGGCCTGCTCGACCCGGTGCACCCAGGGCACGACCCGCCCGTAGCTGAACCGCATCCGCACCGCCGAGCGCATCCGGACGGTGCCGGACAGGCCCTCGACGATCCGGATCATCTGGGGGACGGAGTCCCGCCCGGCCAGCGGGCGCGGGGGCATGAAGTCGATCACCCGGACGGTGCCGCCCTGGCAGTCCCACTCCTGCTCCAGGATCAGCGAGTCGCCCCGGTAGCGGCGGCGGTCGGCGGGGACGGCCGGCGCGGCGGCGGTGGGCGGGGGGACCCGGAGGTCGCCGGTGTCGGTGAAGCGGACGCGCGGGGTGTCCGGGGCGGGGGCCGGGGTGGCCGGCGGCTCGGCGGCCATCACCTCGGCCGGGCCGATCCGCCAGAAGCCGTGTTCATCGGTGCCGAGCAGGCCGGCGAACACGGCCGGCGAGTCGAAGCGGGGCAGGCACAGCCAGTCGACCGCCCCGTCCCTGCTGACCAGGGCAGCGGTCTGCATGTCCCCGATGAGTGCGTAGTCCTCGATACGGCCGGCCACGTGGATCTCCAGTTCGCAATGTGGTCACGACGCATCGGCGATCCGGGGAGAGCCAGCGGGTCTGCGGGGCCGGGGCCACCCCGGGACGTCCGGCCTGCCGGGGGTGGTGGCAGGCCTTGCTGGAGTGTCCGCACGAGGCTCGGTCGAGCCCCAGGGTGGGTGGGGAGGAGCTTGATGACGGGGAGGTCCGGTCGCGCATCGGGGACCGAGAGGTGTCCTGACCCTCCCACGCCCTCCGCGTGCTCGTGCTGTCGGCGATGCGTCCGTGCAGCTTACGACGGACGAAAGGGGCGAAGCACGCGGACGCAGCCCTGCGTGGCGCCACAATTCGGCGGAAATGCCGTGCATCGTGGGGGAGCCGTGCAGGATGGCTCGGAAGGATCACCTCCGGATGGTCCGTCGGGAGGGGCCCTCATGACCCGCCCGAGCGCCGCCGAGTGGCCCGCTCGGGCCGGTGGTGCGACCGGTGTGACTCGTGCGCCGGGTGGTGCGCCGGTGGTGCGCCGGGAGCGTGCTTCCGGGGCACCACGAGCGGGCCGGAACGCGTCCCGGCCGGGTCACTGATACCCTGGTATCCCGTGGACCGGTGGGATCAAACGCCCCGGACCAGCCGAACCGACGACCCTTCGAGTGCCGTGCACCGCATCGCACTCCCGTCGCGCAAGGCGAGCCGAGAGCTTCCCGCCCACGTCACCTTCGACACGCGACCCACGGGAGCCCCCTCTTGGCACAGCCCCATTCCGGCAAGGCATCGAACGGCCGCGCCGTGACGACCAAGCACCTCTTCGTCACCGGGGGTGTCGCCTCTTCTCTCGGCAAGGGCCTCACCGCCTCCAGCCTGGGCGCCCTGCTCAAGGCCCGCGGACTGCGCGTGACGATGCAGAAGCTCGACCCGTACCTCAACGTGGACCCGGGCACCATGAACCCGTTCCAGCACGGCGAGGTCTTCGTCACCGACGACGGTGCCGAGACCGACCTCGACGTCGGCCACTACGAGCGGTTCCTCGACACCAACCTGCACGGCTCGGCGAACGTCACCACCGGCCAGGTGTACTCGACCGTCATCGCCAAGGAGCGCCGCGGCGAGTACCTGGGCGACACCGTCCAGGTCATCCCGCACATCACCAACGAGATCAAGGCCCGGATCCGCCGGATGGCGACCGAGGACGTCGACGTGGTGATCACCGAGGTCGGCGGCACCGTCGGCGACATCGAGTCGCTGCCCTTCCTGGAGGCCGTCCGCCAGGTCCGCCACGAGGTCGGCCGGGACAACGTGTTCTTCGTGCACGTCTCCCTGCTGCCGTACATCGGCCCCTCGGGCGAGCTGAAGACCAAGCCCACCCAGCACTCGGTGGCCGCGCTGCGCAACATCGGCATCCAGCCGGACGCCATCGTGCTGCGCGCCGACCGCGAGGTCCCGCAGGCCATCAAGCGCAAGATCTCGCTGATGTGCGACGTGGACGAGGAGGCCGTGGTCGCGGCCATCGACGCCAAGTCGATCTACGACATCCCCAAGGTCCTGCACGGCGAGGGCCTGGACGCGTACGTCGTGCGCCGCCTGGACCTCCCGTTCCGTGACGTGGACTGGACCACCTGGGACGACCTGCTGCGCCGCGTCCACGAGCCGCAGCACATCGTCAAGGTCGCGCTGGTCGGCAAGTACATCGACCTGCCGGACGCCTACCTGTCGGTGACCGAGGCGCTGCGCGCCGGCGGCTTCGCCAACAACGCCCGGGTCGAGATCAAGTGGGTCACCTCGGACGACTGCACCACGCCCGAGGGAGCCCAGGAGCACCTCGGCGACGTGGACGCCATCTGCATCCCCGGTGGCTTCGGCGACCGCGGCGTGGACGGCAAGGTCGCCGCGATCACCTACGCCCGCGAGAACCGGATCCCGCTGCTGGGCCTGTGCCTGGGCCTGCAGTGCGTGGTCATCGAGGCCGCCCGCAACCTGGCCGGCCTGCCCGAGGCCAACTCCACCGAGTTCGACGCGGCCGCCAAGTACCCGGTCATCTCCACGATGGCCGAGCAGCTGGCCATCGTCGACGGCAAGGGCGACCTGGGTGGCACCATGCGCCTGGGCCTCTACCCGGCCAAGCTCGCCGAGGGCTCCATCGTCCGTGAGGTCTACGGCGGCGAGCAGTACGTCGAGGAGCGCCACCGCCACCGCTACGAGGTCAACAACGCGTACCGCGCCGACCTGGAGAAGACCGGCCTGCAGTTCTCCGGCCTCTCCCCGAAGGGCGACCTCGTCGAGTACGTCGAGTACCCGCGCGAGGTGCACCCCTACCTGGTGGCCACCCAGGCCCACCCGGAGCTGAAGTCCCGCCCGACCCGCCCGCACCCGCTGTTCGCGGGCCTCGTCAAGGCGGCCATCGAGATCAAGACGGCCGGTCAGTAGTCAGGACCGACGACCCGTCGTCGACATGTCACCGGACGGCGGCCCCGCGATTCCCGCGGGGCCGCCGTCCGGCGTTAGATTGTGTCGTACTGACGAAAAGGGGAGATCGATGGACGACCAGAGCATCTTCGACATCGCCGAGGAGTGGGAGGTCCGGGGGACCGGGACGCCGTTCCAGGGCAAGGTCACCGGGGTGCGCTCCGAGGAGGTCCGGATGCCCGACGGCAGCTGGGCCCGCCGCGACTACCAGACCCACCCCGGCTCGGTCGCCGTCCTGGCGCTGGACGACCGGCAGCGGGTGCTCGTCCTGCGCCAGTACCGCCACCCCGTCCGCCAGCGGCTCTGGGAGCTGCCGGCCGGTCTGCTCGACGTCCCCGGCGAGAACCCTCTGCACGCCGCCCAGCGCGAGCTGTACGAGGAGGCGCACTGCAAGGCCGACACCTGGCGGGTGCTGGTCGACTTCTACACCTCGCCCGGCGGCACCGACGAGGCGCTGCGCCTCTTCCTCGCCACCGACCTCACCGAGGCCGACGGCGAGCGCTACGAGGCGCACGGCGAGGAACTGGAGATCGAGACCGCCCGGGTGCCCGTCCCCGAGCTGGTCCGGCTGATCCACGCGGGCGAGCTGCACAACCCCACCCTGATCACCGGCACCCTGGCCCTGCACGCGGCCCTCACCGGCCCCGGCGGCCTGGACGCGCTGCGCCCCGCCGACTCGCCCTGGCCGGCCCGGCCCTTCTCGGCGTGACACCGGGCGGATCGCCACCCCGCCATTGATCCGCAGGGGTGACTTACCGGTTCGTACGACCGGATGTCACCTCGGCGGAGCCGGACGGTCGAACTACGCTTCGCAGACAGGGCGCCCGTCCCCGGGCCTCCTCCGCTGAGCACTGGGTGACGTCGGGAGTGGCACGGGTGGCGAGGAAGACGGCGACGATGGACGCGGGGCCCGGCGTATCCGTCGAGGGCGTTCCCGGGCTGGACCGGCTGCCCGCCGGTCCCACGCTGCTCGTCGGCCGGCGCGCCGAGCTCGCCGCCCTGCGGGCGGCCGCCGCCCGCCCGGCCGAGGGCCGCAGCCGCGTCCTGGTGCTGGCCGGCCGGCCGGGCTCCGGGCGGACCACGCTGGCCGTCCGGTTCGCCCTCACCGCCGCCGCCGACTACCCCGACGGCGTGCTGTTCGCCCGGCTCTCCGCCCCCGACGGCGGCCGGGTGCCCCCCGCCCGGGCCGCCCGCCGGCTGCTGGAGCAGCTCGGCGCGGACACCGCGGGCGTCCCGCTGCCCGGCGCCGTCGAGGACGGCCGGGACGAACCGGCCTGCGTCGCACTGCGGGAGGCACTGGCCGGACGGAAGGTCCTGCTGGTACTGGACGACGTCCGGGACGCCGGACAGCTCTGGCCCCTGCTCGCGGACGAGCCGGGCTGCCTCGTCCTCGCCACCACCGCCGGGCCGCTCACCGGCATCGAGGACATCGACCCGGTCATCCTCGGCGGACTCGACCGGCAGGCCTCGGGCGAGCTGCTCGGGGACCTGGTCGGCGGGACCAGGATCAGCTGCGACCCGGTCGGCGGGGCCGATCTCGCGGAGGCCTGCGCCTCCCGGCCGGCCGCGCTGCGGTTGATGGCCGGGTGGCTGCGCGGCAACCCGGAGCTGGCCGTCACCGATGCCGCGAAGGAGCTGGCGCGGGCGGTGCGGGAGGCCGACGCGCAGCCGACGGGTGGTGGGAAGCCCGGGAGCGGCGCGAAGCCCGGGGTCGGTGCGAAGCCCGGGAACGGCGTGAAGGCTGCGGGCGGGGCTAAGCCCGGGGGCGGTGCGAAGTCGGCGGAGGCGAGTGGGGGGAAGCCGACGGGGGCGGGGGACGCGCCCGGGGTGAAGGACGCGCTGAACGGGGGGCCCGTGGCCGCCGGGGCGCGCGGGGAGGACGGGCGGGCCCCGGGCGGGGCCGCGGACGTTCCGGGGGCCGGGAAGGGCGGGAAGCGGCCGGCGGGCGCCGCCCGGGGCCCGAAGAGGGGTGAGCGGCGCGGCGGGAACCGGGTCGAGGAGCAGGGTTCGGGGCAGGCACCGGAGCGGGTGCTGGGGCAGGTTCTGGGGCCGGGGGGCAGGCAGGGCGGGACCGGGGGAGGGAAGCCGGGCGCTGCCGCCGGGGCGACCGGGCCGGCGCTGCGGTCGGTTGCGCCGCCGTTCGCCGCTCCGGCCGCTCCTGCGGGCGCTGCCGCTGCTGCCGGGGCGGCTCCGGGCGCACCTGCCGGACCGGCGGGCGGTCCGGCGGGCGGGTCGGCGTCGCCGGGCTCCGCCGGCTCGGCGGCGGCCCTGTCGTCGGCCGCCGTGCCGGTGACCGATCCCGCCGCCTGGGTGAAGCCGGCGCCCGAGCCCGCCGAGCCCGTTCCGGTGCCCGACAACGATCCGCTGATCGGCGCGTTCACCCTGCTGTACGACACGCTGCCGGCCGCCCAGGCGCGGATGCTGCGGGCGCTCACCCTCGCCCCGGGCCAGACGGCCGACCCGCGGACCGCCTCGGCGCTGGTCGGCTGCCCGGCACCGGAGGCCGCCACCACGCTGGCCGCGCTCGCCGAGCGAGAGCTGCTGGGCGAGGAACCGCCCGCCGCCGACGGCACCCCCCGCTACCGGGTGCCCGGCCGGCTCTACCCCCGGCTGGTCCGGCTGCGCGAGCGCGAGGACCGGCCCGCCGAGCTCGAACTGGCCCGGGCCCGGCTGCTGGAGCGGCTGGTCCGGCTCACCGAATCCGCCCGCGCACTGCTCGACCCGGCGGCCGGCCCGGGCCCGGACCCGCTGCCGGGTCCGCTACGGCTGCGCTCCGCCGCCGAGGCCCGGCAGTGGCTGCTCGGCGAGCGCGACGTCCTGCTCGGCGCGGTCGCCGACGCGATCGGCCAGGGCGATCTGGACGGCTCGGCCGGCCGGCTGGTCACCGCCCTGCTCCGGGCGCTGCCGCTGACGGGGGCCGCCGCCCCCGCCGACCTCTACCAGCTGCACGAGCAGGTGCTGACCGTGGCCGAGCGGCACGGCAAGCCCCGCCGGGCCGCCGCCGCGCTGCTCAATCTGGGTGATCTCCAGGCCGCGGCCGGCCGCTGGGAGCAGGCCACCGGGCACTACCGGGCGGCCCTGGAGCATGCCCGGTCCGCCGACGACGAGGCGCTCTGCGCCCGCGCCCTGGAGGGCGCGGCCGGCTGCTACCGGGCGCTCGGCGAGGCGGTCCGCGCCGCCGACGGGTACGGGCGGGCGCTCGCCCTGCGGCAGTCGATGGGCGATCACGCCGCCGAGGCCCGGCTGCTCGCCCGGGTGGCCGAGGCGCACACCGCGCAGCGCCGGTTCGAGGAGGCCGAGCGGGAGTACCGGGCGTCCCTGTCGGTGCTGCGCAGGCTGGGCGACGAACGCGGGCTGCAGGTGGTCGGCGCCGCCCTCGCGGAGCTGCGGGAACGCCTCGACGGCGGGTGGTAGGGGCGGGTTCCGGAGTATTGTCGAAGATGCCTGGTTGGCATTGCTTTGGCGGGAAGATCGCTGGGGAAGCCTACGAACCTGCCAATGTGTCCGGCAGATTTATTCACTTTGGAAGGCTGACACGCCGCCTGGGCTTCATTACACTCGAACTCAGTCGCGCAGCGATCCATGCCCCGGTGTCTTCCGGAGGCTTCCCCACGTGCGCGTCGCCCGCCGGTCTTCTCCGGTAGGGACCCCCATGGCAAGAGGACGTGTTTAGCCGTGAAGGTCGGCATCCCCCGCGAGGTCAAGAACCACGAGTACCGCGTGGCCATCACGCCCGCCGGCGTGCATGAGCTGGTCCGCAACGGACACGAGGTCTACATCGAGGACAACGCCGGTGTCGGCTCCTCGATCCCCAACGAGGAGTACGTGGCCGCCGGCGCCACCATCCTCCCCACCGCCGACGAGGTGTGGGCCACCGCCGACCTGCTGCTGAAGGTCAAGGAGCCCATCGCCCAGGAGTACCACCGTCTGCGCAAGGGCCAGACCCTCTTCACGTACCTGCACCTGGCGGCCGACCGCGCCGGCACCGACGCGCTGGTCGCGTCCGGCACCACCGCGATCGCGTACGAGACCGTGCAGCTCGCCAACGGCGCCCTGCCGCTGCTCGCGCCGATGTCCGAGGTCGCGGGCCGGCTGGCCCCGCAGGTCGGCTCGTACCACCTGATGCGCCCGGCCGGCGGCCGCGGCGTGCTGCCCGGTGGCGTGCCCGGCACCCACCCGGCCAAGGCCGTCGTCATCGGCGGTGGCGTCTCCGGCTGGCACGCGGCCACCATCGCCATCGGCATGGGCTACGAGGTGACCCTGCTCGACCGCGACATCAACAAGCTGCGCGAGGCCGACAAGGTCTTCGGCACCAAGATCAAGGCCATCGCCTCCAACGCCTTCGAGCTGGAGAAGGCCGTCCTGGAGGCCGACCTGGTGATCGGCGCCGTGCTGATCCCGGGCGCCAAGGCCCCGAAGCTCGTCACCAACGAGCTGGTCTCCCGCATGAAGCCGGGCTCCGTGCTCGTCGACATCGCCATCGACCAGGGCGGCTGCTTCGAGGACTCGCACGCGACCACGCACGCCGAGCCGACCTTCCAGGTCCACAACTCGGTCTTCTACTGCGTGGCCAACATGCCGGGCGCCGTCCCGAACACCTCCACCTACGCGCTGACCAACGCCACGCTGCCCTACATCGTGGAGCTGGCCAACCGTGGCTGGAAGGACGCGCTGCGTCGCGACCCGGCGCTGGCCAAGGGCCTGAACGTGCACGAGGGCCAGATCACCTTCGGCGCCGTCGCCGAGGCCTTCGGCCTGGAGTCCGTCTCCCTGGAGAGCGTGCTCGCCTGACCTCGCACTTTCCGGTCCGGGACGGTCCGCGCCAGGCCGGCGCGGGCCTCCCGGACCTCGGGCTGCCCCCGGCGGGACGGCCCGTAGGCCCCCGACTCTTTTCCCCGCCCGTCGACGGGCGGGGAAGGACGGTCGGGGGCTTCGCCGTGCCCGTGAACGGGCGGTGACATGGGCAGGTCGCTCTGTCGTCAATTTCTGTGGGTCGCGTCACCCGACCGCAGAAACGTTAGGGTCAAGGGCCCGCGCATCCCTTGACAGAGGGTTGCCCGATAGTCGACACATCCTGCCCACTACCGTGGATTGTGTTGCTGCGAACGCCTTGAACGGCCTAGAGTCGCAAACCGTCGGCATGCTGCCACGCTGACGAATCGACATAGAGTCCTGGATGCCCAAGGAGGTAAGACGACTTGTGAATGAGTCGACATTTGCTCCCGGGGGTGGTCAGCCAGGACTGGCGGAGCACACCGCCGTCCAGCCGAGTGAGGAGTCCGGGGCCCGGCAGGCCACCGTGGGCTCGGCCGAGGTCGGCTCGGTCGCACTCCGCACTTTCGAAGCACGCCAGAACACAGCACAGGTGACCACGGTGACCGACTACGACGTCGACCTGCCGGCCCATGGCCTGGCTTACGGCGAGTTCGCCTACGGCGCCTACGACGACCCGGACGCCGAGTACGAGCCGGACCCGGAGTACGCCGCCACGCTGGCCCCCGACGCCGCGCGCCAGCGCCGCGAGCGGGTCGGCCCGACCGGCCGTCCGCTGCCGTACTTCCCGATCCCCGCGCCGGTGGCCGAGCACGGCCCCGCGCAGATCATCGCGATGTGCAACCAGAAGGGCGGCGTCGGCAAGACCACGTCGACCATCAACCTGGGCGCGGCCCTGGCCGAGTACGGCCGCCGAGTGCTGCTCGTGGACTTCGACCCGCAGGGCGCGCTCTCGGTGGGCCTCGGGGTCAACCCGATGGAGCTCGACGTCACCGTCTACAACCTGCTCATGGAGCGGGGCCTGACGGCCGATGAGGTGCTGCTGAAGACCGCGGTGCCGGGCATGGACCTGCTGCCCTCCAACATCGACCTCTCCGCCGCCGAGGTGCAGCTGGTCAGCGAGGTGGCCCGGGAGTCCGCGCTGGCGCGCGCCCTGAAGCCGCTGCTGCCCGACTACGACTTCGTCATCATCGACTGCCAGCCCTCGCTGGGCCTGCTGACGGTCAATGCCCTGACGGCGGCTCACAGCGTCATCGTTCCGCTGGAGTGCGAGTTCTTCGCACTGCGCGGCGTCGCGCTGCTCACCGAGACGATCGAGAAGGTCTGCGAGCGGCTCAACCCCGAGCTGCGCCTGGACGGCATCCTGGCCACCATGTACGACTCGCGCACCGTGCACAGCCGCGAGGTGCTGGCCCGGGTCGTCGAGGCGTTCGGCGAGCACGTCTTCCACACCGTCATCGGGCGGACCGTGCGGTTCCCGGAGACCACCGTCGCCGGCGAGCCGATCACGACGTACGCCACCAACTCGGTCGGTGCCGCCGCCTACCGTCAGCTCGCCAGGGAGGTGCTCGACCGGTGCCGCCCCGCCGAGTGAGTCTCCCGGGTGCCGACGAGCTGTTCCGGACCACCGGCGGGATGGCGCTGTCGCCGTCCCTCGCGCCGCGTCCGGCCGCCGAGGCGCCCAGACCGGAGACCGCACGGACCGTCAACGGCGCCGGCCCCGGAGCGGACGGCGCCGAGGGCGTCGACGACGGCTCCGGGGGCCCAGCGACCGGGGGCGCCGGGACCGCCGGCGAGGCCGGTCGGCCGCGCGAGCACCAGCCGGCGTCCGGCTCGGTGCCCGCCCCGGCACAGCCGGGTGGGGCCCAGGGCATCGGGCAGACCGGTGCGGCGGGCAGTACGGCCGGTGGTGCGGCTGGTGCCGCACAGGCCGGGAAGGCCGTGCAGGGCGGTCGGAGCGTCGCGCCGGCGCCGCGCCAGCACGCGGGTGCCGCCGAGGAGCAGGCGGGCGCCACAGGGCGCCCCAGGCCGCGCGGCCGGGCCCCGCGCCGCCCCACCGGGCGGGAGCGGCACGACGAGAAGATCACCGTGTACGTGTCCGCCGAAGAGCTGATGGACCTCGAACACACCCGACTGGTGCTCCGCGGCGAGCACGGTCTGGCGGTGGACCGCGGCCGGATCGTCCGGGAGGCCATCGCGGTGGTGCTGGCCGATCTGGAGCAGCGCGGCGAGGCGAGCATCCTGGTGCGGCGGCTGCGCGGGCGCTGAGGCCGGTGGTCGGCCGGCGCTCGGGCGCCGGCTGTCCGGTGGGGGCCCGTCCCGTGGGGTCTGTTGTCCGGTGGGGTCGGCTGTTCGGTGGGGTCTGCCGTTCGGTGGGCGCCGGAGTGGCTGAGCCCGGGTGGTGTCCCGGCCGGTGGATGGCGATCCGGGTGCGGGTGCCGGCGCCAGTGGGTGGCAGTGTCGGTCCGGGGCGGTGTGTGCGGCGTGTCGGCGGCCCCGGAGGGGGGAGGGCGGCGGCGCCGGGTGAAGATGGACCGTCATGCCGAGCACCTCCCAATCGCCCGCCGCCGAGACCGTCGAGGCCCCTGAGACCGCCAGGACCACAGGGACCGCCGTGGCTGGTGGGGCTGCTGAGCCGGTCGAGGCCGCCGATCAGTCGCGTGGCGGCTTCCGGGTACGGCTGGAGAATTTCGAAGGCCCCTTCGACCTGCTGCTGAGCCTGATCGCCAAGCACAAGCTGGACGTCACCGAGGTGGCGCTGGCCACGGTCACCGACGACTTCATGGCGCACATCCGGTCCATGGGCCCGAACTGGGACCTGGATGCCGCGACCGAGTTCCTGGTGGTCGCCGCGACGCTCCTCGATCTCAAGGCCGCCCGGCTGCTGCCGACCGCCGAGGTGGAGGACGAGGAGGACCTCGCCCTGCTGGAGGCGCGCGACCTGCTCTTCGCCCGGCTGTTGCAGTACCGGGCCTACAAACGGGCGGCGGCCCTGTTCGGCGACCGCTGGGCCGCCGAGCTGCTCCGGCGCCCCCGGACGGTCGGCCTGGAGCCGCGGCACGCGCAGCTGCTCCCCGAGGTCGTGATCAGCATCGGCACGGAGCGGTTCGCGCAGCTGGCGGCGAAGGCGATGACGCCCAGGCCCGAACCAGTCGTCTACGTCGACCACATCCACACCCCGCCGGTCAGCGTGCGGGAACAGGCCGGGCTGGTGGTCGGGCTGCTCACCGAGCTGGGTGAGGCGTCCTTCCAGCGGCTGGTCGCCGACGCCCCGGACACCTTGGTCGTGGTCGCCCGCTTCCTGGCCCTGCTGGAGCTGTACCGGGAGCGGGTGCTCGCCTTCGAGCAGCCCGAGGCGCTGGGCGAGCTGCTGGTGCGCTGGGTGGCCGAGGAGGACCGCGGCACGGTCGAGGTGACGGACGAGTTCGACCGGCCGGCGGGTGAGCAGGAGCCGGCCGGTGAGCAGAAGGCCGGTGAGCAGAAGGAGGAGCGATGACCTCTGGGGCGAATGCCGGAGAGCGGCCGGTGCGGCGTCCTCTCGGCGTGCCGGGGCAGCCGAGGGCGGAGGAGTGGCTGGAGCCGGCACCGGGGGTGGTGGCGGCGGAGCCGGCGGTGCTCGACGCGGTCGCGGTTGCGGTCCCCGCCGCTGAGGAGGCGGCTTTCGATACAGCGGTCTTCGACGTGGCGGCCGGGGAGGCCGAGACCCGTGAGGCGGCGGTTCTCGGCGTGGCCGCTGAGGTGGCTTCGACCGGTGAGGTGGTGGCTGCCGAGTCCGCTCCCGGGGCGTCCGAGGTGCTGGTCGTGCACCAGAAGTCGGCTCCGTCGACTTTCGGTGCGGGAGAAACCGAGCCGGTGGTGGTCGGGCCGGCCGCCGGCGGGCCAGGGCTGAAGGCCGAGCTGGAGGCGATCCTGATGGTCGTCGACGAGCCCGCCCGCGAGGCCCACCTGGCGTCCGTCCTGGAGCGACCGCGGGAGGAGGTGGCGTCGGCGCTGCGTGAGCTGTCCGCCGAGTACACCGCCCAGGGGCGGGGTTTCGACCTGCGACTGGTGGCCGGAGGGTGGCGGTTCTACAGCCGGGCCGAGTGCGCGCCGGCCGTCGACCGCTTCGTCCTGGACGGCCAGCAGGCCCGGCTGACCCAGGCCGCGCTGGAGACTCTGGCGGTCGTCGCCTACCGGCAGCCGGTGTCCAGATCACGGGTCTCGGCCGTCCGTGGTGTGAACTGTGACGGCGTGATGCGTACCCTGGTACAGCGAGGACTGGTGGAAGAGGCCGGATCCGAGCCCGAAACAGGTGCGATCCTGTATCGGACGACGAGCTACTTCCTGGAACGGATGGGGCTCCGCGGCCTGGACGAGCTGCCGGAGCTTGCTCCCTTCCTGCCCGAGGTCGACGACGTGGAAGCGGAGTCCCTGGAGGGCACGATGATCGCGGAGGCGGTCGCCGCCGCTGCCGCGCAGGCTGCGAACGGCAGTGGCGAGGCCGATCGGGCTTCGCTCGATCGGTAGGGGGGCGGTGAGGTCGGCCGAAACGACCGCACATCCCAGACGGAACGACGTACGGACACTTTGATGCGTAGCAGTGGCAACGACAGGAACAGCAGCGGCGGCGGCAGCGGTCGCGGCGGACAGGGCGGGGGCCGGGGCGGCGGCGGCTCCTACGGGGGCGGGTCGGGCGGCTCGGGCGCTTCGCGCGGGGGTTCGTCGGGCGGCGGTTCGTACGGTGGCGGCTCCGGTGCTTCGCGGGGCGGGTCCGGTTCCTACGGCTCCGGCTCGCGCGGGGGTTCGTCGGGCGGTGGCTCGTACGGTGGCGGTTCGGGTTCTTCGCGTGGTGGGTCCGGCTCGTACGGCTCCGGCTCGCGCGGGGGTTCGTCGGGCGGCGGCTCGTACGGTGGCGGTTCGGGTTCTTCGCGTGGTGGGTCCGGCTCGTACGGCTCCGGCTCGCGCGGGGGTTCGTCGGGCGGTGGCTCGTACGGTGGCGGCTCCGGTGCTTCGCGGGGCGGTTCGTACGGCGGCGGCTCCGGTGCTTCGCGGGGCGGCTCCGGCTCGTACGGGCGGGATGACCGCCGGGACGACCGGCGCGATGACCGGCGCGACGACCGCCGGTTCCCCGACCGCCCGCTGCGGCCCGAGGAGCGGCGTTACGACCGCCCCGAGTTCGGCGGCGGCCCCAACGCCACTCCCGCGCGCGGTGGCTTCACCGGGCGCCGTCCCGGCCCGGCCCCGCGGCCGCGCCGTGAGGGCCAGGGCGCCCCGGGCGACCCGCGGCGCCAGCCGCAGCGCTCGCGCGAGCTGCAGGCCAAGATCGAGGACGCCGTTCTCGCCCGGCACGACAAGCCGGCCGTGAAGCTGCCGAAGACCGGCAGCGAGGAGGGCGAGCGCCTGCAGAAGGTGCTGGCCCGGGCCGGCATCGGCAGCCGTCGGGCCTGCGAGGAGCTGATCGAGCAGGGCCGGGTCGAGGTCAACGGCAAGCGCGTGACCGAGCAGGGCAAGCGGGTCGACCCGGAGAAGGACGAGATCAAGGTGGACGGCCTGACCGTCGCCACCCAGTCCTACCTGTTCTTCGCGCTGAACAAGCCGGCCGGCGTGGTCTCCACGATGGAGGACCCGGACGGCCGCCAGTGCCTCGGCGACTACGTGACCAACCGGGAGACCAGGCTCTTCCACGTCGGTCGCCTGGACACCGAGACCGAGGGCATCATCCTGCTCACCAACCACGGCGAGCTGGCCCACCGCCTCACCCACCCCCGGTACGGCGTGACCAAGACCTACCTGGCCGCGATCCAGGGCCCGATCCCGCGGGACCTGGGCAAGCAGCTGGCCAAGGGCATCGAGCTGGAGGACGGCTTCGCCCGGGCCGACAGCTTCAAGGTGATCTCCAACGTCGGCAAGAACTACATGGTCGAGGTGACCCTGCACGAGGGTCGCAAGCACATCGTCCGCCGGATGCTGTCCGAGGCCGGCTTCCCGGTCGAGAAGCTGGTCCGCACGCACTTCGGTCCGATCGCGCTGGGTGACCAGAAGTCCGGCTGGCTGCGCCGCCTGACCAACCCCGAGGTCGGTCAGCTGATGCATGAGGTCGGCCTGTAGGAATCTGTGGACCGGTCGGTAGAGAAACGCTCTGTAGACCGGTCGACATATTCCGGCTGGTTTCTATAGACCGGTCTGCATAATCTGTGCGGGCTCCGGGTCTGTCTGTAGACCGGTCTGCATATTCGAGTGTTCAGGAGGGCCTCCCCGCCAACTGGCGGGGAGGCCCTCCTGCCGTTCGGCGGGTCCTGCTGTGAGCCGGGACCCATCGCCTGGTCATCGCCTTGTCAGCGTCATGATCCGTGGCCGAAGATTGCCACCTGACCACGACCTGCCGAGTGGCGGGACTGCGCCACCCGGGGCGCGGGCGGGAGTCGAGACGGGGAGCGGCGTCGTGTCCGATGCACCACTCAGCACACTGGGACTGGCCGCGCCGGACGGGCAGGTCTATGCGGCGCTGGTGGCCAACCCGCAGTCCACGGCGGAGGACCTCGCGGTCTGCTGCGGTCTGACGCTCCAGCAGAGCGTCCGCGCACTGGACCGGTTGGCGCAGCAGGGCATGGCGACCCGGGCGCCGGTGGACCGGCACCGCTTCCTTCCGGTCGCTCCCGATGTCGCGATAGGCACGCTGATCGGCCATCGCGAGTCCGAGCTGCGGCACGCCAGGGCCGAGATGCACCGTCTGATGGACGCCTTCCGGGAGGCCTCGCGCTATACCGACCCGGCCCACTCGGTCGAGGTGCTGACCGGCGGCGAGGCGATCGCCCAGCGGCTGGAGCACATCACCGAGACCAGCCAGTACCAGGTCCGCGGCTTCGACTGCCCCCCGTACATCCAGGACCCGGTGGCCAACATCCCGTTGCAGCGGCAGCGGATGCGGGAGGGGCTGCGGTTCCGGACCATCTACGACCGGGAGGCGGTCGCCTGGCCGGGTCGGCTGGAGAAGAACATTCTGGCCGGTGTCGCGGACGGCGAGGAGGCGAGGGTCCGGCCGGTGCTGCCGATGAAGATGATCATGTCGGACGACCGGATGGCGATCATCCCGATCAGCGTGGGCGACAGCGTCCTCGACGCGGCCTATGTGATCCACCCGTCGGCGCTGCTCCAGGCCCTGGACACGTTGTTCGAGGCGGAGTGGGAGCGGGCGGTCCAGCTCCAGTCCGCGATCGGCGCCGCCGAGGGCGCGCTGGAGCCGGAGGCCGACCACCGCAAGCTGCTCGGCCTGCTGGCGGCCGGTCTCACCGACGAGTCGATCGCCCGCTCGCTCGGCTGGAGCGCGCGGACCACCCAGCGCCGACTGCAGAGCCTGATGCGGGAGCTGGGCGCCACCACCCGCTTCCAGGCCGGCATGGCGGCCCGGGAGCGGGGCTGGCTGTAGCGGGGGCGGTTGCGGCCCGGCGGCCGCGGTGGTGCGGGTGGCCGCGGCAACGGCCGGACCGGCTCAGCTCCAGGGGATGAGGCTCGCCCAGCGGCCGTCCGGGCCGCGCTCGACCTTCTCCAGACCGACCACGGCGGACCGGTTCAACCGCCCGTAGATGTGCGGGAACAGCACACCGGGGGTGGCCCCGGGCGGCGGTGCGCCGTGCGGGGCCTCCCACTTCACCATCGGTTCCACCAACGACTCCTCGACCAGCAGCACCATCAGCGGACCGGGGGTGTCGGCGAAGAAGGCGTTGGCCACCGCGAGCGCCGTCTGCTCGTCCGCCGAGCAGTGGATGAACCCGTCGGTGAGCAGCGAGGCGGTGGCGTACGGCCGGCCGGGGTCGGCCAGCCAGTCGTCCAGGGGGGCGAGGTGCAGGATCATGTTCCTGTTGTACCTGAACGGTCGTCACGGCGAGGGTCCGGCCGACCGGGCGCGGGCCCTGGTGTCACAGGCCCGCCACCTTCGCGGAGGCCGAGATCTCGTACACCAGCGTCACCGTCCGGCGCGCGCCCGGGCCGAGCGCCAGGTCCCAGCGGACGATGCCCTCGGTGTCGAAGGCGTCCGGCGCCGGGGAACACTCCTCCTTGCGCAGCCGCACCTCCACCGCCGACACCTCGGAGACCGGCACCCGCTCGCGCACGGTGACCAGTTGTTCGTCCCGCTCCTCCGGTCCCGAGAAGCGGGAGATGTGCAGCCGAACCGTCCGGGTGGTCACCGAGCGCTGGGTGAGTCCGGCGCTGCCCTGCCGCTCCTCGGTCTCACGGACCACCCGGTAGCCGTCCGAGCTGCCGAACGCCAGCTCGGCCTCGGCGCCCGCCGCGGTGAAGGGCAGCTCGCCCCGGCCGGTGAAGCCGCTGCCCCGGATCAGTTCCACCGGGCCGGCGAGCAGTGCGTGCCCGGCCGCGTTGCGGAACCGGACCACCTGGGTCACCAGCGGTGAGAGTTCCGGGGCGCACGCGTACTCGCCGGTGGCGGGTGCGGTGAACGAGCCCAGCGGCACCCGGTGCGCCCGACCGTCCGAAGGCACGGTGGCCGGGGCGGGGGCCCGCAGCACCCGGACCTCGCCGCCGTCGTCCACGCCCGGCACCGCCTCGGACGGGCCGAGCGTGCTGATCGCCTCCTCGCGCAGCTCCACCTCGACGGTGCGCCGCTCCTCGGCGCTGCGTTCGCGCAGCGCCAGCACGTCCTCGCCGAGCGCGGGCGGAGCGGTGGCCAGCGCGGAGCGGGCGGTCGAGAGGGTGAGCCGGGCCCCCGTCCAGTCCTCGCCGGTGCGCTGCCAGACCACCGCCTCGGACTCCAGGCGCAGCGTCCCGTCGGCGAGGGTGGCCCGGTAGGACGGTCGCCAGACGGCGCACGGCACCAGATGGCTGATGGTCAGCCGGGCGGGGCCGGCGGTGGCCGCCTCGACGGTGAGGTCGAGGTGGGCGACCAGTTCGGCCGGCTCCTCCTCGGCCTGGTCGAGCGCGGTCCGGGCCTGCGAGCGCTCGACCTCCAGCTCGCGCAGCCGGGAGTGGGTGGCCCGCAGTTCCTCGCCGTACCGCTCGCGTTCGGCGTCCACCCGGTCCAGCTCGCGCGCCCAGCGGGCCCGTTCGACCTCGCCGACACCGGCGCCCTCGCCGACCTCGCGGAGCAGGTCGGCGGAGAGCTGGGCGAGCAGCGCCAGCCGGGCCTCCAGACGGTGGCGCAGCTGCTCCTCGCGGCGGGCCCGAACGTCGAGCTCGTGGACGCGGTGGCGCAGCGCGGAGTCGTCCGGACCGGGCGCCAGCGGGGCACGCGGGGTCCAGGCGCGCACGATGCGGGCGTCCAGGACGCGGACCCCGACGGATGCGGTCGATTCGGGGGTCGTGGTCGCCCCGGCGAGGGCGGTCGCTTCGGCGCGCAGGGTCCGGTCGACGGCGAGCGCGGTGATCGGGCCGAGCCGCAGCCGCTGGACGCCGCCGGCGAGCTCGACGGTGAGGGTGCGCTCGACCTGGCTGCGGTCCTCCAGGCAGGTGACGGCGGTGACCGGGAGGGGGATGGTGTCGCTGCTCATCGTTCAGTTCCTCCGGTTTCCGCCGACGATGGCCTTTCCGGCCGGGATCTTGATCTGGTACCCGCCGTCGAGCTCGGCCCGCCCGCCCGGCGGAAGTTCGACCCGCCAGAGCCGACTGCTCGGCGGGCACTCCGGGGAGGGGACGGCGGGCGCGTGCCAGTCGGCCCGCTCCTCGATCCGGATCTCCGTGTCCGGGCTGACCGGCACGCGCTCGCGGACCTCCACGGTGACGGCGTGCCCGAGCCGGTTCGCCAGCTCCACGTGCACCCGGTGGTCGAGCACGGTGCTGGTGTTCAGCATGCCCGTGGTGGACTCGTGCAGCTCGGTGCGGCGCGCGACCTCGACGCTCTCGGTGACGCCGATGCCGAGCCGGCGCGTACCGCCCGGGGCGAGGGTGGGCAGGGCGGCGGTGAGCAGGAACTCGTCGTCGACCGTGACCTCGACCGGGCCGGCCAGCACCGCCTGGGCCGTCCGATTGGCCACTACCAGGGTGCCGTACACCTTCTCCTCGACGGAGGGGACGGTGACGTACTCGGGGTGGACGGTGACCGGGATCTCGCCGATCGTGACGGTGTGCCAGGTGCCGTCGGACGGGATGTCGGCGGGGGCGGCCGCGTCGAAGCGGTGGTCGAAGGAGCCGGCCGAGGCGCGCGGTGGCACGGCGTGGCGGGGGAGCGGGAGGCCGCTCAGGGTGGCGCCGGCCGCTGCCGGCTGGGTCGGGGCCGGCGGGTGCAGGGTGCCCCGACGTGCGGCGGGCTCGTCGGGCCCGGCGAGCACGAGCGAGGGGTAGTCGAGGAGCGTGGCGCCCGGGGTGGGGGGAGCCGGGGGAGCGGGCGGGGCAGCGGCGCCCCCGTACTCGTCGGCGAACGCGACCTGGGACGACTCGACGCCGCCGCGTGCGGCGCGGGCCCGGCGGGCGAGCGGCGCCGGAGCCGCGGCCGGGGCCGGGGCCGTAACCGCGGCCGGCGGGGGCAGCGGGCCACCGGGCTGCGGGGGCGGCCCGCCGTAGCCGGCGAAGCCGAGGGGCTCGTCGGCGGACTGGGTGCCACCGCGGCGGCCGCCGCTCGGCCGGGGCGCGCCCGGCGCGCCGGGTGGGGCGGGGGCGACGGGGGCGCCGGGTGGGGCGGGGCGAGGGCGAACGGCGGCCGCGACGGGGACCGGGCCGCCCCGCCGGGGCTCGGGGCGGGGGCCCACCGCGTCGTAGCCGGTGAAGAGGTCGCCCAGACCGGCGGGGGGCTCGCGCCAGCCGGAGGGCGGCGGGGCGGGCTGGCTGCGGCCGATCCGCAGCGAGCGCAGCTTGGGCAGGTCGGTGCGCCGGTCCAGGTCGGCGGTGGAGAGCGCGAGTCGGACGCCGGTCCAGTCCTCGCCGGTCCGCTGGGCGACGGAGGCGCGCAGGACGAGTCGGCCGGTGTCCGAGCCCTGCTGGTAGGAGAGCCGGTAGGCGGGCACCCAGCGGGCGGCCGGGACGCCGTACTCGACCTCGATGTCGACCTCGGTGCCGGTGCCGGTGCCGGTGCCGGTTTCGGGGGTGTGGGTGTCGGGACCGGGGGCGGTGAGGGTGAGCAGGACGGTCGCGGAGGTCTCCACCGGCCGGGTCGGTCCGGCGGTGGACGAGCGCTCCACCTGGTCGGTCAGAGTCGCGGTCGTGTGCTCGGCCCGTTCGATCTCCTCGGCCAGCTCCTCGACGCGGAGGTGGAGCCGAGCGAGCCGTTCGTCGACGAACTCGGCCAGCTCCAGCCAGGCGTCGGCGGGCGTGCGGCGGAGCGGTTCGTCCTTGCGGCGCGCCGGCGGAACGGCACGCAGCGCGGACGTCGCGGCGATGGCGTCGAAGGCCAGGTGCTGCCGCTCGCGGAGGGCGGACTCGTGTTCCCGGGCATCCTTCAACCGGCCCAGGAGCTCGGGGAGTTCGTCGGGGGCCCGGAGCTCCGCGACGGGTTCCAGGCGGGCCTCGGTGACGGCGGTGCCGGGTGGGCCGGAGAGCACCCGGGCCCGCAGCGACCGCCCGTCGAGGACCTGCGGCAGCCCGGTCAGCCGAAGCCGTCCGCCGGGCGGCAGGGCCACCCGGGCCCGGCGGCGGCAGACCGCGCCGGCGGCGTGGACCACGACCGAGTCGAGCACCGACGGGTGGGCCGGCACCGCCGTTCCGTCGGATTGCTTACCGCTGTCTGCCCTGTGCTGATCGTCCACCCGGCCTACCCCTTCGTTCGCGCCGCTCGCGCAGGTCGCGCGCTGCCGCCCCCTGGGCGGCCAGTCTGCCTCGCATCGGAGCGGACGTCCTCGGATTTCGCCCCTGCGCGCGGCGTGCAGCGGCGTGCGTGTGCGTCGGTTGCGTGTCTGCGTGTCTAGGTGCGTGCGTGCGGTGCGTGCGTGCGCGGTCTCGCGTGAGACGGGACGGAACCGGCGGCCGGGCGGTTGCGGCCGGCGGGTGGACGGTGGCCGCGGGGGTGGTGGGGATGCGAGAGGATGGGCGGGCACGTCCTGGTCTGCCCCGTGAGGAGAGCCACCCCGCCATGCGCACTGCCGCCGTCGTCGGTACCGGACTCATCGGCACCTCCGCCGCCCTCGCCCTGACCGGACGCGGGCTGACCGTTCATCTGGAGGACGCCGACCCGGACGCGGCCCGCACGGCCGCGTCGCTCGGTGCCGGCACGATCGAGCCCGCCGACGGTCCGGTGGACCTGGCGATCATCGCGGTGCCGCCCGCCCTGGTCGGCAAGGTGCTCGCCGACTGTCAGCGGCGCGGCCTGGCGCGCTGGTACACGGACGTGGCCAGCGTGAAGGACGGGCCGCGTGCCGAGGTGGCGGCGTTGGGCTGCGACACCGTCCACTACATCGGCAGCCACCCGATGGCCGGCCGCGAGCGCTCGGGCCCGCTGGCCGCGCGCGCCGACCTGTTCGAGGGCCGGCCCTGGGTGCTCACCCCCACCGCCGACACCGACACCGAGACGCTCAACGCCGTCCTGGAGCTGGTCGCCCTCTGCGGCGCGATGCCGATCGTGATGGACGCCGCCGCGCACGACCGCGCCGTGGCCCTGGTCTCGCACGCCCCGCAGCTGGTCTCCTCGCTGGTCGCGGCCCGGCTGGAGAAGGCCGACGAGACGGCGATAAGGCTCTCCGGCCAGGGCGTCCGGGACGTCACCAGGATCGCCGCCTCCAATCCGGGGATGTGGGTGGACATCCTCTCCGCCAACGCCGGTGCGGTCGCCGACATCCTGGAGGAGGTCGCCGTCGACCTCGGCGAGACCGTCACCGCCCTGCGCGCGCTGCAGGCCACCGAGGAGGGTGAGCGCCGCGCGGGGGCGGCCGGGATCGAGACCGTGATGCGCCGGGGCAACGCCGGCCAGTCGCGGATCCCCGGCAAGCACGGCGCGCCGCCCACCCGGTACGAGACGGTGGCGGTCGTCCTCGGCGACCAGCCCGGCGAGCTGGGCCGGCTCTTCGGCGAGGTCGGCGCCGCCGGGGTCAACATCGAGGACGTCGACATCGAGCACTCGACCGGGCAGCAGGTGGGTTTCGTCCAGCTGTCGGTCGCGCCGGCGGCGGTGATGCCGCTCACGGTGGCGTTGCGGGCGAGTGGGTGGAGCGTCCGGGACTGAGCGCCGGGCCGGGTCGGGGTCGGGGTTCGGCCCGGGCGCTGATCCGGGGAGGGCGATCCGGAGGGTGCTTCGGGGGCGCCGGTCCGGGGCGGCTGAGGGGCGGGCCTGCCGGGGCTCGCCCGCCGAGGGGGCGGCGGGGCGGCCCTACCGGCGCGCGGCCCGGTCGAGGGGCGGCCCAACCGGCGCGCGGACCGGGCTCTGGCGCCGGTCCATTAACCTTGAGGGAGACATCCCCCGGTTTCACGCCGAACGGCTCACGCCGTTCAGGATTCAGGTTTCGGGTTTCAGGCCCAGAGAGAGGTTCGCCCCGTGGACACTGCCGACCGAGCGCACGCCCCGGTCGTCGTCGCCATCGACGGACCCTCCGGCTCCGGCAAGTCGACCGTCTCCCGGGCGGTCGCCACCCGGCTGGGGCTGAGCTTCCTGGACACCGGCGCGATGTACCGGGCGCTGACCTGGTGGATGCTGGCCAACGACGTGGACGTCGACGACCCGGAGGCCGTGACCGTTGCCTGCGGCAAGCCGGTGATCCTCTCCGGCACCGACGCGGCCGGTCCGACCATCACGGTGGACGGGCAGGACGTGTCCGGTCCGATCCGGGGTCCCGAGGTGACCGCGCAGGTCAGCGCCGTCGCCGCGGTGCCGGCCGTACGGACGCGCCTGGTGGAGCTGCAGCGCGGCTGCGCCGAGGTCGCCGAGCGCGGCATCGTCGCCGAGGGTCGGGACATGGGCAGCGTGGTGTTCCCGGACGCCACCGTCAAGATCTTCCTGACCGCCTCGGAGACGGCCCGGGCCGAGCGGCGCGCGGCCGAGCTGCGCGCCAAGGGCGTCGACGAGGCCACCATCGCCGAGATGGCCGCCGACCTGGCTCGCCGGGACAAGGCCGACTCCTCGCGCGAGACCGCTCCGCTGACCCAGGCCGCCGACGCCGTCCTGGTGGACACCAGCGAGCTCACACTGGAGCAGGTGATCGGCACGATCACCGCGCTGGTGGAGGAGCGGGCCGGGCTGTCGGCGGTCTGAGCCGCCGCGCGGCGTCCGGGGTCCGAAGCCCCGGGGCCGGTCGGCCCGCCGTCCGGGGCTCGTCGTTCCGGGCTCACCGCCCGGGGTTCGACCTCCGTGACCTTCACCGGTCGCGGCTTGCTGTTCGGGAGCGCCCGCGGGGCGTCTCCCTGTAGTACTCGCGCTGCCCCGACCGGGGCAGGTACGCACGGCACGCCCCTGGGAAGGGCCGCGCCGGGAAACGGAAAACACGAACATGACCGCAGAGCACTCCACCACCGGCCACGGTGAGCTGGACGCCGCCGAGTACGCCGAGTTCATGGCGCTCGCCGCCGAGGAGGGGTTCGACCCCGAGGACGTCGACGGGCTCGGGGGCGCCGACCACGTGCCGCTGCCCGTGCTGGCCGTCGTCGGCCGCCCGAACGTCGGCAAGTCGACCCTGGTGAACCGCATCATCGGCCGCCGTGAGGCCGTCGTCGAGGACAAGCCGGGCGTCACCCGCGACCGGGTCAGCTACGAGGCCAGCTGGAACGGCCGCCGCTTCAAGGTCGTCGACACCGGCGGCTGGGAGATCGACGTCCTCGGCATCGACGCCATGGTGGCGGCGCAGGCCGAGCTGGGCATCGAGACCGCCGACGCGGTCCTGTTCGTGGTCGACGCCACCGTCGGTGCCACCGACACGGACGAGGCCCTGATCAAGCTCATCCGTCGGGCCGGCAAGCCGACCGTGCTCTGCGCGAACAAGGTCGACGGCCAGTCCACCGAGGCGGAGGCCGCTTACCTGTGGTCGCTCGGCCTCGGCGAGCCCTTCCCCGTCTCCGCGCTGCACGGCCGCGGCTCCGGTGACCTGCTCGACGCCGTCATGGACGCCCTGCCCGAGGCCCCGCCGCAGACCTTCGGCGTCGCCACCGGCGGCCCGCGCCGCGTCGCGCTGATCGGCCGGCCCAACGTCGGCAAGTCCAGCCTGCTCAACAAGGTCGCCGGCGAGGAGCGGGTGGTCGTCAACGAGCTGGCCGGCACCACCCGCGACCCGGTCGACGAGATGATCGAACTCGGCGGCAAGACCTGGAAGTTCGTCGACACCGCCGGTATCCGCCGCCGCGTCCACCTGACCGCCGGCGCGGACTTCTACGCCTCGCTGCGCACCTCCGCCGCGCTGGAGAAGGCCGAGGTCGCGGTCGTTCTGATCGATGCCAGCGAGACGCTGACCGAGCAGGACACCCGGATCATCTCGATGGCCGTCGAGGCCGGGCGCGCCGTCGTCGTCGCCTACAACAAGTGGGACCAGCTGGACGAGGAGCGCCGCTACTACCTGGAGCGCGAGATCGAGCGCGATCTCGTCCAGGTGCAGTGGGCGCCCCGGGTCAACGTCTCGGCGAAGACCGGCCGGCACATGGAGCGGCTCGTCCCGGCGATCGAGACCGCTCTGGAGGGGTGGGAGACCCGCATCCCGACCGCGCGTCTGAACGCCTTCCTCGGTGAGCTGGTCGCGGCGCACCCGCACCCGATCCGCGGTGGCAAGCAGCCGCGCATCCTGTTCGGCACCCAGGCGGGCATCCGCCCGCCGCGCTTCGTGCTGTTCGCCTCGGGCTTCCTGGAGGCCGGGTACCGCCGGTTCGTCGAGCGCCGGCTGCGCGAGGAGTTCGGCTTCGTCGGCACGCCGATCTCGATCTCGGTGCGCGTGCGGGAGAAGCGCAAGCGCAAGTAGGGCGCCGCAGCGGTCGGCCGCGTCCGGCCGCAGCCGGTTCGACGGGAGGGCCCCGCCACTTCGGTGGCGGGGCCCTCCTGCGTGCGCGGTGCGGGAGCGGAGCGGAGCGTGGGCGGTGTGCGGGTGCGGTGTGCGGGTGCGGTCAGCGCTGGTCGCTGCTGCGGCCCGGGGGGAGCGAGAGCAGGTTGCGGTGGCGCCCGCCGGTGGCCGGGCCGGCGGTGGAACCGGCACCGGAGCCCATCACCGGAGCCGGTGCCGGAGCGGGCATCGGGTGCGGGACGGGGCCCAGGTAGCCGGCCGCGACCCAGCCCTGACCGTTGGTGAACTGGGCTGCGGGCTGGGCGGGTTGGGCGGCCGGACCGGCGTGGCCGAGGCCGTCGCTGGTGGGGTCGGCGGGCCCGTGGTGGGTGCCGTGCGTGCCGGTGGAGTGCGTGCTCGCGGAGTGCGTTCCGGTCTGATGCGCGCCCGTGGGATGCGTGCCCGTGGGGTGGCCGGCGTGAGCGGTGTGATGACCGGTGTGCCCCGCACCGGCATGCCCCGCACCGGTGTGCCCCGCACCGCCCTGCTGGCTCGGCATGAACTGGGGGATGCCGACGGCCTGGCCCGCGTACGTCTGGAACGCCTGGTGCTGCGGCGGGTACGGGCGCGGCTCGGCGAGCACCGGGTAGCCGTCCCGGACGGCGAAGCCGGCGAACTTCAGGTTCTCCTCGCCCGAGCGGTCACCGGGCAGCGCGCGGAACAGTCGCCGGTACTCGGAGTACAGCTCGTCGTAGATCGGCGTGGCCGAGTGCGGGTGCTCAGCGTCGTACGACGGGCGCATGCCCGGGATCACGCGGGGGGCGGCGGTGGACCGGCGGTGGGCTGCGGAGACGTCGTAGCTGTACACATAGGGGCCAACGAGCGAATCCGCCGGGGGATGCGGGGTGCGTCCGCCCGGTCGGAAGGTTGGCCTATGCCGATCGGGGGAGCCGATCGATCGGTGGCCGGCCTTCCGGCCGGGCGCGGCGGGGGCAGGGGCGGCGGGGGCGGCGGCGCGGGGCCCGGCGGGCCCCGGGTCGGCCGGAGCCGCATCCGGGCCTGCTTCCGCGGCTGCTTCCGGGCCTGCCGGCGGAGCTGCCGACGGGACTGTCGGTGGGGCTGCCGACGGGCCTGCCGGCGGGGCTCAGGTACCCGCGAGCGGGAGGGAGGCGCCGACCACCTGGCCCAGGGCGACGGCGCGCTCCAGCGCCTGGCGGAGCAGGTCCTCGCGCGGCTGCCGGCCGACCATGCCGGCTGGGACCGCGTACATGGTCACCTCGGTGAGCTGGTTGGCGGCGAACCGCCAGGCATCGGTGACCTGGAGCGGCTGGTGCGCCTGCCACCAGCCGGTGCTGCCCCCGGTCGCCGCGGGCTGCAGGATCGCGTGCAGCTTGCCCATCGCCACCAGGACGGACCAGCCGGGCAGCTGGTCCGGCGTCTTGTCGAGGTCGGTGACGGGCTGGAACCCGGCGTCCTGGAGAAGGTCCAGGAACTCGTCCGTGCCGGAGGTGTTGCCCGGGCGGCCGACCGGACCGGTGGGCTCGACGACGACCGAGGCGTGGCCGGTGCCGCCGTGCAGGACCAGACCGCAGGTGATGCCGAGGATGGCGGCCTGGCCGGGTGCGGTGGGCTGCGCGGCGGTGGACGGCGCGGGGCTCGGGACAGCGGGGCCCGGGACGGCGCCCGCGGGCACCGACACGGCCGGCGCGGGCGCGTCGACCTGTGCCTGGCTGATGCTGCGCACCGCGCCCACCAGCTGCTCCTCGGAGACCGGAACCACCTGGGAGGGGATGCAGCGGGCATGGGCGAAGGCGAGGACCGCTGTCTCCTCGCCGACGAACAGCACCGTGCTGGTGGGCTCCTGGAGCGAGTCTCCGGGGGTGCGGCAGGAGGTGCACTCGTAGCTGTCGGGTGCGTGGGCGCCGCCGAGCAGGCGGTCGGCCTCGTCGTCGCCGATCTCGGATCGGACCTCGTCGCTGACGGCGAGCATGCGCGGCACTGGTACTCCTCGGGTTGTCGGGTCCGCCGGTTGTCAGGGCTTGACGCGGGCGGGGAGCGTGGCGGTCGGGCTGAGCGGTGGGGGTGGTGCGGTCGGGTCGAGTGGTGGAACCGGATGGTGGGGCAGAGGGGCGTTTCCGGCCGCCTTTACCAACGGACCCCTGTGTCAGGGGTCACGGGTGGGCGTCGAGGCTGACGGGAATTGCCCCTGATCCGACCGCGCGACGCAGTCGGGTGGTCACAATCTGTCGATGTCGATGGCGGGACTGCCGGAATGAAACCGTGAGGTGAGTCACGGCCGGCCGATGTTTGATCTAGGAAATGACGGCTATATCGGACAAATTGGACATGCTTGCATGGTCATTACCGCCGGTAACGCCTTGCTGAGCTGGGCGGACCGCCGGCTGTTTGGTTCCCCGGCGGCCGACTCGTAGCTTCATTGGCGGTGCAACGAGCACCACCCGGGTTCACCCCCGACGCACAGCCCGCCGGCTCAGCCCGGCGCAGGCAGTGCCCGCCGATGCGACCGCTCGATCAGGTCGCCGGTGCGTGGCGGGTGGCCGGGGCGGCGCGGCACGTCCGACACGTGCCCGGCCGCCCGACGGACGCGGCGAGCGATTCGGCCCCTCTCGAGGGTCTGGTTCCGCATGCCCGCCCGGGGCTGTCGAGAGGAACCTCATGACCTTCCGTAACGAGACCGCCGCTGCCACCACCTCCACCGTCACCAAGCGCAACCGCGTTCGGATGGCTGTCGTGGCGGGCGCCGCTGTCGCGGCCCTGCCGGTGGCCGGCCTCGTCACGGCCACCTCGGCCTCCGCCGCCTCCGTCTCGACCTGGGACGCGGTCGCCCAGTGCGAGAGCGGCGGCAACTGGGCCATCAACACCGGCAACGGTTTCTACGGCGGTCTGCAGTTCACCTCCAGCACCTGGGCCGCCTTCGGTGGCACCGCCTACGCCTCGCAGGCCAACCTGGCCACCAAGGCGCAGCAGATCGCCGTCGCCGAGAAGGTCCTCGCCTCGCAGGGCCCGGGCGCCTGGCCCGTCTGCTCCGTCAAGGCCGGCCTGACCAAGGGCGGCGCCCCGGCTGCCGTCGACACCTCCGCCGGCTCGACCGCCGCCGCGAAGCCGGCCGCCCCGGCCGCCACCGCCGCGCCGAAGCCCGCGCAGGCCCCCAAGGCCGTCGAGGCCCCGAAGACCGCCGCGCCGAAGGCCGCCGAGGCCCCCAAGGCCGCCGTCGCGCCGAAGTCCTCCGACGCCGCCGCCTCGTGGAAGGCCGACAAGCCCGCGAAGCCCGCCAAGCCCGCGGCCCCGGCCTCGAACGACGCCAAGCAGGTCACCGGTGGCACCTACACCGTGAAGGCCGGCGACACCCTCAGCACCATCGCCGCCGCGCAGGGCGTCGACTGGCACGCCCTGTACGACAACAACGCCAAGGTCATCGGTGGCAACCCCGACCTGATCTTCCCGGGCCAGACCCTGACTGTCTGATCCGTCGGGTCCTCGGATCCTTCGGGTCTTCGGATCTTCGGTTCCTTCGGGGTGCCCGGGGTGCCCGGGGTGCCCGGGGTGCCCGGGGTGCCCGGGGTCCCCGAGGTCCTTCCGGGCCCTTGAGGGTCCGTCGGGCCTTCCGGGTTCGGCCGGGCCGCCTGTTCCAGGGCGGCCGCCGTACCCCGGACGTGTCGTTCGACCGGCCGCTTCTCCGCTGTGCGGGGGAGCGGCCGTCGGCGTGTCCGGCGTGTCGGCGCGGGTGGGGGAGGAGCACGCCTAGGGTCGGCTGCTGTGCCTTCCCAGCGTTCGTAGGATCAGCCGTGAATCCTTCGTACCGACCGGATTCCCGGCACGGGTGGCGGCTGCCGTTGCCGCGCCCGCCCGCCTCCTCGCCCTCGTTCTCGCTCCCGCACTCCTGGCCCTGCCGACCGCCGTGCTGCTCCCGGACGGTCGCGCCCGGGCCGCCTCGACGGTCGCGGACATGATCTGGGACGAGCTCGCCGAGTGCGAGAGCGGCGGTGACTGGCGGGCCGCCACCGGCAACGGTTACTTCGGCGGTCTGCAGATCTGGCCGCCGACCTGGGAGGAGGCGGGCGGCCTGCGGTTCGCCGACCGCCCCGACCATGCGAGCCGGCGCCAGCAGACCACCGTGGCCGAGGAGATCCTGCGCATGCAGGGTTGGGAGGCGTGGCCGGCGTGCGCCCGGGAGATCGGGATGATCGGCGAAGGCCCCGACCACGATTGAGCCGGCTGTGCTGCCGCCGCCCGCCTCTGTCGTCGGTGCCGTTCGCCCGGCC
The DNA here is from genome assembly GCF_042882445.1 of Kitasatospora sp. NPDC058218. Lineage (NCBI taxonomy): Bacteria > Bacillati > Actinomycetota > Actinomycetes > Kitasatosporales > Streptomycetaceae > Kitasatospora > Kitasatospora sp. NPDC058218. Next base: position 44,514 of record NZ_JBHVWC010000069.1, read on the forward strand.
CGGATCCTCCACCCCGTCGGTCGCAGCGCGGGTGCGGGAGGATGGTGGCGTGATTCAGGGCGAACTGTTCGGTGCCGGCTCCGATGCCGGATCCGGCTCTGGTGGTGGCTCCGGTGGTGCCCCGGCGCGCGGGCGGTCCGAGCCGGCGCCCGGCGCGGTGCTCGTGCCCGGCTGGCTCGATGCCGACGCCCAGCTCCGCCTGGTCGCCGCCTGCCGTGAGTGGGCCCGTCCGCCGGCCGGGATGCACACCGTCCGGATGCCGAGCGGCGCCATGATGTCGGTCCGCATGGTCGGCCTGGGGCTGGACTGGTACCCCTACGGCTATCGCCGCGTCGCGGCCGACGGCGCACCGGTCAAGGCGTTCCCGCCGGAGCTCGCCCGGCTCGCCCGCAGCGCGGTCGCCGAGGCGTACGGCGAGGCCGCCGGCGACATCGCGGGAGCCGCCGGGTACGAGCCGGACATCGCGATCGTCAACCACTACCCGCACGGCGCGAAGATGGGCCTGCACCAGGACCGCGACGAGCGGACGGACGCGCCGGTCGTGTCGCTGTCCCTCGGTGACACCTGTCTCTTCCGGCTCGGCAACACCGAGACCCGCACCCGGCCGTGGACCGACCTGGAACTGCGCAGCGGCGACCTGCTGGTGTTCGGCGGCCCGGCGCGGTTCGCGTACCACGGCGTGGTGCGCACGCTGCCCGGCACGGCGGATCCGGCGCTCGGGCTGTCCGGTCGGCTCAACATCACGGTCCGCCGGTCGGGTCTCTGACGGGGCGCGCCCGGTGCGGTGCCCGAAGCTCCCGGTGCGGTGCCCGAAGTTCCCGGCGCTGTTCGCGGTGTGCCCGCGGCGCCTTCGAGGTGTCGCCGGCGCGCGCCCGCCGGTGCCCCGACGGTGGCTCCACCGACACCCCGTGACGTCCTCGGAGCACCGCGTCGAGGCTGCGTTCGAGACGGTGGGTCCTCGTTCGAGTGAATCGGCGGCGAGGCGCGGGGCCGGGGGGAATGCCCTGGCTCGCTGAAGGATTCGACTGGGCGGGAGAATTCGATAGAACGGGCGTCGGCAGCCGGACGGGAACCTCCGTCCGGGCCGGCCGCCCGGAGAGGAAGCGCACGCATGGGTACCCCTGTCGACGAACTCGTCGAACTGCTGGACCTTGAGCAGATCGAACTGAACATCTTCCGCGGGCGCAGCCCCGAGGAGGCGCTCCAGCGGACGTTCGGCGGCCAGGTCGCGGGCCAGGCGCTGGTGGCGGCAGGGCGCACGGTGGACAGCGACCGCCCCGTCCACTCGTTGCACGCCTACTTCCTGCGCCCCGGCGTGCCCGGCGTGCCGATCGTCTACCAGGTGGACCGGCTCCGGGACGGCCGCTCCTTCACCACCCGCCGGGTGCTCGCCATCCAGGGCGGCCGCTCGATATTCGCCCTCACCGCCGACTTCCACCTCCCCGAGGAGGGCGGTATCGAGCACCAGTTCCCGATGCCCGCCGTCGCCGCCCCCGAGGACTTGCCGAGCGCGCTGGAGGAGGTCGGCTCCCGGCTGGGCGAGCTGCCTCCCTTCATCAGCCGCCGGCAGCCCTTCGACATCCGCTACGTCGACCGGTTGCGCTGGACCAAGGAGGAGCTGGCCGGCGTCGAGGCCCGCAGCGGTGTCTGGCTGCGCACCAACGGCGCGCTGCCCGACAACCCGCTGATCCATGTCTGCGCGCTCACCTACGCGAGCGACATGACGCTGCTCGACGCCGTCCGCGCCCCCGTCGAGCCGCTCTGGGGCACGCGCCACTTCGACATGGCCTCGCTCGACCACGCGATGTGGTTCCACCGGCCGTTCCGGACGGACGACTGGCTGCTCTACCAGCAGGAGTCCCCGATAGCCCACGGCTCCCGCGGTCTCGCCCGCGGGCAGATCTTCGACCGCCACGGGCAGCTGGTGGTGTCCGTGGTGCAGGAGGGGCTGTTCCGGCCGCTGAAGGACTGACGCGCCCCGGCGGTCCGGCGTCCCGGCGCCCCGGCGGTCCCGTGACCGGTCCCTCGTCCCGGACGGACTCTCGAACGGTTCTGCTCTCGGCTTCGGCACGGCTTCCGTTCGGCTTCGGTACGGGCTCCGGCAGGGCCATACCGAGGGAATTTCCGGGCAGCCTCCCGGGGCGAGCTCCTCTCCGCCGGCCGGAGCACCCGGGAATGATCCACCCCGGTGATCGGCGTTGAGGTGATGACGGACAACGCATGGGCGGACGGCGGAAGGCGGATGTCGATGCACAGCGGACGGCCCTGCGGGCCAGGACGAACCGGGAGGGCACACCGATGACGGCGACAGCCGCAGAGGATTGGAAGCACTGGAGTGACGGCCGCGCGGCGGCGGTGAGCGCGGAGCACGGACAGCTGGCGCTCACCGGTACGCACTGGCTGGAGCCCGAGCCAACCGGGATACCCGGCCTGCCCGGCCTCTGGTGGGCCGACGCGGAGGGTGTCCGGGCCCGGGCGACGGCGGCCGACGGCATCACCGTCGTGGGCACGCCGGGGCCGGTCGACGGCCAGGTGCTGCTCCGCCCGGACACCGACCCGGCCGCCGACACCGCCTCCGCCGGGGAGCTGCTGCTCGTCCCGATCGAGCGCGAGGGCGAGCTCGCCCTGCGGGTCTTCGACCCGGCCTCGCCCCGCCGGCAGTCCTTCGCCGGCATCTCCGCCTACCCGTACTCGCCGGAGTGGGCCGTCCCCGCGGTCTTCACCCCCTTCGAGGACGGCGACGCCCAGGCCGTCCTCGTCCCCAACGCGGACGGCAAGGACCGCCCGCTGGCCGTCACCGGCCGGATCACCTTCACGGTGGCGGGGGAGCACCGCACCCTGACGGTCAGCGGCGCCGGCCGCGGGCTCAGCGGCGTCATCGCGGACGCCACCAGCGGAGCGGACACCTACCGCTTCCGCTTCATCACCCTCCCCGCACCCGACGCGGACGGCCGTACGGTGCTGGACTTCAACCGCGCCTACCTGCCGCCGTGCGCCTTCGCCGATCACTTCATCTGCCCCTTCCCGCCACCGGGCAACCGGCTGGACTTCGCGGTCGAGGCGGGCGAGAAGCAGGTCCTGACCCGGTAGCCGCGGCCGCCACTGACCCTCGTCGGGGGTACCGGGCGCCTGTCGCGGCCGCCCGTGTCGCCGGTGGAGGCTGCCCAGCCCAAGGGGCCTGCAGCCCCCCGGCCGACACCCCGGTGGGCGGGGCGCGCGGGCGGAGGTCGAATATGGGGGGCTGTGTCGACCAATCATCCTGCCAATTCGGGCGCCGCCCCGTCCGGCGCTGCCGCCGCGCCATCCGACCCTTCCGCTACTCCCGCTGCTTCCGCTGCTTCCGCTGCTTCCGCTGTTTCTGCGCGGGCCGCGTCCGCCGCCTCCGCGGCCGCCGAGCTGCCCGCCGCCCCCGTACCCTGGTACCGGCGAGCCTTCGCCGACCTCAGCCCCCTGCGCGACAACGTCGACTACCGGCGGGTCTGGTTCGGTCAGGCGGTCTCGTCGATCGGCCAGCAGATGACGGCCGTCGCCGTCGCCGTCCAGGTCTACGACATGACCGGCTCCAGCTTCGCCACCGGCCTGGTCGGACTCTTCTCCCTCTTCCCGCTGATCGCCTTCGGCCTCTACGGCGGCGCGATCGCCGACACCGTGGACCGGCGCCGACTCGGCCTGATCGGTTCGGCCGGCCTCGCCCTCGTCTCCGCCGTCCTCGCCGCCCAGGCCTTCGCCGGGCTCGGCCTCGTCGCCGTCCTCTACGCCGCCGTCGCAGTCCAGGCCGGCTTCTTCGCGCTCAGCTCGCCCGCCCGGTCGGCGATGATCCCGCGCCTCGTCCCGAGCCACCAACTCCCCGCCGCCAACGCCCTGAACACCGTCAGCATGAACCTCGGCCTCACCGTCGGCCCCATGCTCGGCGGCGTCCTCATCGGCGCCTACGGCACCCAGGCCGCCTACCTGGTCGACACCGTCGCCTTCGCCGCCACCCTGTACGCGATGTGGCGCCTGCCCACCATGCGCCCGCTCGGCGACCGCCGCGGCCGCGCCTCCGTCCTCGACGGCCTGCGCTTCCTGCGCGAGCAGCCGAACCTGCGCACCAGCTTCCTCGCCGACCTGGCCGCGATGATCTTCGGCATGCCGCGCGCCCTCTTCCCCGCCATCGCGGTCACCTTCTACGCCGGTGACGCCCGGACCGTCGGCCTGCTGGTCGCCGCCCCGGCGGTGGGCGCGCTCACCGGCGCGCTGTTCTCCGGCTGGGTCAGCCGGGTCAACCGCCAGGGCGTGGCCGTCCTCGCCTCCGTCGCCGCCTGGGGCCTCGCCATCGCCGCCTTCGGCCTGGTTCACAACCTCTGGCTCGGCCTCGCGCTGCTCGCCGTCGCCGGCTGCGCCGACACCGTCAGCATGATCTTCCGCAACACGATGATGCAGGTCGCCGCCCCCGACGAGATGCGCGGCCGCCTCCAGGGCATCTTCATCGTGGTCGTCGCCGGCGGCCCCCGCCTGGGCGACTTCGAGTCCGGCACCGTCGCCTCCCTCACCAGCCCGGCCACCTCCGTCATCAGCGGCGGCCTCGCCTGCGTGGCCGCCATCATCCTCCTCGCCGCCCGCCGCCCCGCCTTCCTCCGCTACGACGCCCGCCACCCCACCCCCTGACCCCGCCGCCCCGCGATACCTGGCAGCGAGCACCCCCCGACGTGCTGTATTGTTTTCCACGTCGCCAGCACACCGGCGACAAGGTCGAGAAGCCCCACCGCAGAGCCCCCCAGGCTCCGCCGAAGGCACCGAGACCACGGGACGTGGCGCAGCTTGGTAGCGCACTTGACTGGGGGTCAAGGGGTCGCAGGTTCAAATCCTGTCGTCCCGACTGGAGTTCGCTCCATTGTCGCAGGTCAGAAGCCCTACTTCACTTCGGTGAGGTAGGGCTTCTGCTGTTTCTCTCGGACGTCGTGTCACATTTCGTCACACTCCTTGGTGATCTTCAACCGAGGAGCTCACCCAACTTGTCCGAGCCGGCCTTGAGGCTCTGCGGGTCGGGGTGAAGCCCACGACCGTCTACTCCCGGTTCCGTGGCTGGGCCGCCTCCGGGTTCTTCCAGGTCCTGATGGACGCGTTGATCTCGGAGGCAGCCTCGCGCGGCAAGGTCGGGTTGGAACTGGTCAGCGTGGACTCGACGATCGTCCGGGCCCATCACGAGTCGTCCGGACTGGCGGTCGCCGGGGAGACCCTGGACGCGCTCGAGCAGGCCCTGACCGAGGAAAAGGGGATTCCGCTGCCGCGGCAGCGGGCCGTGCTGAGGGTCACGCGAAGGCGGGGCCGGACGATGCGGCCGGCTCCGCCCAGGTTCGTGCCGAGGCACGGCGTCGGCGCAAGGCCCGGGCCGCGAGAGCCGGACTCGGCCGGTCCCGGGGCGGGTTGAGCAGCAAGGTTCATGCCGCTGTCGACTCCGCGGGCCTGCCGCTCGCGTTCGTGCTGACGCCGGGCCAGGCTGCGGACTGCCGGCAGTTCGAGGCCGTGCTGGAGAAGGTCCGGGTGCGCGGCCCGGTCGGTCGGCCGCGCACCCGGCCGGACGCTGTGGCCGCGGACAAGGCCTATTCCTCGAAGGCCAACCGCGCCTACCTGCGCAAACGCGGGATCACCGCGGTGATCCCGGAGAAGGTGGACCAGGCGGCGAACCGGAAACGCAAGGGCTCCGCCGGCGGCCGGCCGGTCGCCTTCGACCCCGATCGCTACAAGCAGCGCAACCATGTCGAACGGTGCTTCCAGAAGATCAAGGCCTGGCGCGGCCTGGCCACCCGGTACGACAAGAGCCCGGAAAGCTAGACGGCCGGCCTCCACCTACGCGGATCGATCATGTGGCTGAAATCCCTGACCTCAACCACAAGATCCGAACCTTGAACAGCTCCTAGCGCCGTCGACGCAACGGCTGTCGGGATCGCACGGCGGTATTTGCTGAAGGTCCGACAGATCTCGATCACCGGCAGCAGCCGCGGCGGGGTGGTCAGCCCGGCTGAACGGAAAGGGTCTGCCGGTGTAGGCCGGTAGCAACTGGATGATGTTGCACAGTGATGAGGGTTTTGGCCCCTCGGAGTCGCCCCCGCGGAGGGAAGCTCCAAACCGCCTCCTGCTGCCTTGGCTGAAGACCGTCGCGGTGAGGGTCGGAGGAAGAGGTGCTCTTGAAAGGGCGTAGCCGGCCTGGCTCCCGCCTCGGATACCGTGTTCCTCTACGGGGTGCCATAACGGATGTGACGCCCCCCACCGGAGGTAAGTCAGCGTATGAGTTCAAAGCGCAGCAAGAATCCAGCCCTGCCCGTACTCGACGACGCATTCCGACTCGCGTCGGTCAAGGACGCCGAGGAGTCCACCCGTGACTTGGCCGCGCGGCTGGCCACCACAGAGCTGCGCCGCGTTTCCCACCCGGGCCGGGTCACCTGGGATCCCACCGATCAGGCCGAGCCCGTACCGGTCCCGCCGACTGTGGTCGACGGTGACGGGGACCTGTGGCTGCGGGACCGGGGCACCGGCACCTGGACCATGCCCGAGTTCAACCCGAAGGATTTCCCGGCCCGCTGTGGCGAGGTTCTGACGTGGAACGAGCTTGCCTGCGAGTACGGCCCGCTGACCGCACTGGCCGACGACCGCCGCATCGGCGGCGGCCGGCGCTGACCGCGCAGCCCTCCGGGACGACGGCGCCCCTGAAGCGCCCGTTGCGGGTAGCCGGGAGCTCCAGCTCACCCCCGAGCCCGACGATGGCGGCGAGCAGGTGAGCGTGGTGGTGGCGTCCGACGGCCTCGAGCGACGCGGGGCGGCCCTGGCGCCACCCGACGTCCTCGGTCCGGCCGGCGTCGGTGGCTCAGCCGGGTAGCGGTCGGCCTTCGGTTGCCGTGGTGAGCGCGCGGCCCGGCTCGCCGAGCGACTGCTGCCAGTCGGCCAGCTGCCCGAGCAGGCCGCGCAGCAGCTCGTCGACGGTGGCCGCCGGGCCGAGAGGTCGGCGATCAGTCCGCCGTGGCGATCAGCGGCTGGAGCAGGATGTCGGGTTGGGCGCGCTGGAAGGCGTTCAGCTGCCACTTGTCGGCGAACAAGGCCAGCAGCACGTCATCCGAGCGGCGGGTGAGCACCTCGCCGCTGATCAGGCGGGCTTTGGCCAGGGCAGCGGCGCCGTCGGCGTCAGTGATCCGGGCCACGCGGTAGGAGAGCTGGTCGAGGGCGATCGGGGAAGAGAACTCGTGCTCCATCCGGTGCAGGATCACATCGAACTGCATCGGGCCGACCGCAGCCATGACCGGCGCCTGGTCGCCACGCCGGTCGGAGACCAGCACCTGGATCACGCCTTCCTCGTCGAGTTGGGCGACGCCCTTGCGGAACTGCTTGGACCGGCTGATGTCCTTGGGCCGTGCCACCGCGAAGTACTCGGGGGCGAAGGCGGGCAGCGGGGGAAACTCGGTCTTCTTGCCGGTGAAGAGGGTGTCGCCGACCCGCAGCGCGCTCGCGTTGATCAGGCCGACCACATCGCCGGGGTACGCGGTGTCGACCACGGTGCGCTCGGCTCCGAAGACGGTGTGCGCGTACTTGGTTGCGAACGAGCGGCCGCTGGCCGCCCGGGTGACGTGCATGCCGCGCTCGAAGACGCCGGAGCAGACTCGGACGAAGGCGATCCGGTCGCGATGAGCCGGGTCCATGTTCGCCTGGATCTTGAACACCAGGCCGGAGAACTCCTCGCCGACCTCGCGGCTGCCGCCCTTGGCCAGCTGGCGGGGCCCGGGAGCCGGAGCGAGGTCGACCACGGCGTCCAGCAGGAGCTTCACACCTATGTTGGTCAGCGCGGCGCCGAAGAAGACCGGGCTGATCCTGCCGGCCTCGAAGGCCTCCTGGTCGTAGCCGGGGCCGGACGAGAGCACCAGCTCCAGCTCCTCCAGCGCGGTCGTCCAGGCTTCGCCCTCCTGCTCGGCGGCCTTCTCGGAGGTGAGCTGCTCCTCTAGGGCGGCGTGCGTGCCGGCCGGCACCTTGGTGTAGCGCAGCATCTGCTCGGTGTTCCCCGCTTCGACCAGGCCGCGCAGGTTGCCCGCGCTGCCCACCGGCCAGACGACCGGGACGGGGGTGATCCCGAGGTGCGTCTCGATGTCCTCGAGCAGGGTGAGTGCATCCTGGCCGCGCCGGTCCCACTTGTTGATGAAGGTGATCACGGGGACGCCGCGATGGCGGCAGACCGCGAAAAGCTTGCGGGTCTGCTCCTCCAGGCCCTTGGCCGCGTCGACCAGCATGATCGCGCAGTCGACGGCGGCCAGCACCCGGTAGGTGTCCTCGGAGAAGTCGGCGTGGCCGGGGGTGTCGACCAGGTTCATCACGTGGCCGCGATAGCCGAACTGCAATGCGGCCGAGGTCACCGAGATACCGCGCTCGCGTTCCAATTCCATCCAGTCGCTGGTCACGCCGCGTCGGTCACCCTTGGCGTGCACCGCACCGGCGGAAGTGATCGCCCGCGCGTGCAGCGCCAGCGCCTCGGTGAGCGTGGACTTGCCCGCGTCCGGATGGCTGATCACAGCGAAGGTCCGTCGGCGGCCGGCCTCATGAAGGACCTGCGGGACGGGGATGGACTGTACGGTGCTCACGTGTTTCCTCGGGTACGCATCGGCAGCAGGCCGGGTGACGCCTCTCCGTACCTGGTGAGCCGGGGATCAGGTCCGCAGGCCCAGGAAGCGATAATAGGCTGTCGGGCGGCGTGGCCCCGAAATTCCCGTTCTCTGGGGGAGAGGCTGATCCAGGCTCGGCTGGCCTCGGTCTTGGGCCGGCCGAAGGCCAGGCCGTTGTTGTTGACGGCGGCGAGCGTCCAGCGGACGAAGACCTGGCGGTCCATGAGGTGGACGTCCGACCAGTGCAGGGCGAGGACCTCGCCGCGGCGCAAGCCAGTACCAAGGATGACTTCGAACAGGTCGGTGAGCTGGTCAGCGTACTGCTCGGCGTTGTGCCGCAGGAAGCTCGCGGCCTCTTCCGGAGTCCAGCAGGTACGCACGGCGGCGCGGGGCTTTGGCGGGACGGAGTGCTTGGCCGGGTTGTAGCGCAGCCGCCAGGAGGAGACGGCGTCGTTCAGCGCGTTGCGCAGCGTGGACGCGGCCGCGCCCGGCCTCCAGCTGGGCGGCGATCCACTCGTCAACGTGATGGGGACGAAGGTCGAGCAGCCGGATGTGGCCGAACGCCGGGATCAGGTCGCGCTCGACCCACGCCACGTAGCCGGCGTAGGTGCTCGGCGACAGGTGCGCCCGCCTCGTGACCAGCCACTCGCGCGGGTAACTCGCCACCTTGGTTCGGCGGTTCTCGTACACCCCGCGCAGCTCACCGTCCAACACCGCCCGCATCTCCCGCAACGCCTCCGCATGGCTGGCGAAACCGACCCGGCGGCGGACCCGACGCCGGCCCTCCTCCTCCTCCTCCTCCTCCTCCAGATCCATCGCATACGTCCACGTCCTGTGCCTCAAATCCCCGGCCAGCAGGGGGCACCACGGACCCAGCTGCTTCCGGTTACCGTCCGAACAACCACACCGCCGGTACACCCGGCCACGCTGCGCACGCTGCCCCATGAGCTTCTCCTTCTTGCACTCGGTGAGCTTGAGTCCAAGGTCGCTGTCCGGCCCGGTGAGTCGGCAGAGCGCGCGGGAAGGGACGCGAGGCACGTCAGAACCAGTCGGAGAGGACACGCGCAAGGCGACACGCCGCCTGGAAGATCACGCGGCGTAGTCGGTGGGTAGTCGACCTTGATCTGCGCGAGGAGCCGGGGTCGGCATGCGGCACCGTACGCTGGGATGACGTGCCTCGACGACGGCCATTTCTGAGGGACCGCCAGATTCTGGTTGCTGGCGGTGACGGAAGGCGATGCGGAGCTTGGGGACCATTTTGGGACCACGCCTCGTGGGCGCTGGGGGTCAAGGGGTCGCAGGTTCAAATCCTGTCGTCCCGACTGTGAAGTCGGTTGTGAGAGACGGTACTTGGGAAACCAGGTGCCGTCTCTTTTTGTTGCCGAGATCAAGATGATCAAGCGCCAGATGTTCGGCCGCGCCGGCTTCGACCTCCTGCGAAAGCGCGTCCTCCTTGCGGCATGAGGTCGCCGGTCGTGGCGGCGTGGACGGTCACGCGGTCGGCGTGGATGGTCAGGGTGTTGACCGCGACGTCGGCGGTCTGGTGGACCCAGAGGTCTTGGAGGAGATCGTCAGCCACGACCGTTCATGATCGTGGCTCCGGTGACCCTCCGTGGCTCTGGCACGGAAAGTGATCCAGGACCAGTTTTCACCCGTGGCCGAGAATCGTGCGTTGGACGGAGTTCGAGCGGGGCGGGCACTTGGCCGGCCATGGCGGTGCCGGACCTGCTGGTGGAGGCCGCACGGGCGGTCTTCCGGCAGGGGCGGGAAGGGCGGAGTCGTCATCTCTGCCCGTGGCGAATCTGCGGCGGGCAGAGAAACCGCATCCGGGGGTCTCCGGAGGTCAAGAGTGGAGTCGACGGCATCTCTGCCTCGACAAGGAGACCAGATGACTTCACTCACCACGCTCGCGCCCCGCGCGGAGGAGGGCGACACACCGCCCAGCCGCTTCGACGACCACCTCGCGGCACAGCTGCTCGCCCAGCGGATCGTCCTCCTCGGCACACAGGTCGACGACGTGTCGGCCAACCGGGTGTGCGCGCAGCTGCTGCTGCTGTCGGCGGAGGACCCGCGCACCGACATCAGCCTGTACATCAACAGCCCCGGCGGGTCGGTCACCGCGGGCCTCGCCATCTACGACACCATGCGGCTCATCCCGAACGACGTCTCGACGCTGGCGATGGGGTTCGCCGCCAGCATGGGCCAGTTCCTGCTCACCGTGGGGGCGCCCGGCAAGCGGTTCGCGCTGCCGAACGCGCGGATCATGATGCACCAGCCCTCAGCGGGCATCGGTGGCACCGCCGCGGACATCGAGATCCAGGCGGAGAACCTCCAGTTCACCAAGAAGGCCATCGAGCGGATCACCGCCGAGCACACCGGACAGAGTGAGGAGACGATCGCCCGGGACGGCGACCGGGACCGCTGGTTCACGGCCGAGCAGGCCAGGGAGTACGGGATCGTGGACCGGGTGGTGGAGTCGCTCGCCGACATCCGCCCGGCCTCGTCGCGCCGACGGATGGGGTTGTGACATGGGGTCGTACACGGTTCCCTACGTCATCGAGCGGACCGCGCAGGGTGAACGGTCCTACGACGTCTTCAGCCGGCTGCTGAACGAGCGGATCATCTTCCTCGGCACCGAGATCGACGACGGGGTCGCCAATGTGGTCATCGCGCAACTCCTGCATCTGGAGTCGGAGAACCCGGAGCGCGAGATCTCGATCTATCTCAACTCGCCCGGTGGATCGTTCACTTCGCTGATGGCGATCTACGACACGATGACGTTCGTGCAGGCGCCGATCTCCACGTTCTGCGTCGGTCAGGCGGCGTCGACGGCGGCGGTGCTGCTGGCCGGCGGAGATCCCGGGCGACGGTTCGTGCTCCAGCACGCGCGCGTGCTGCTCGGCCAGCCGGCCACCGGCGGCCGGCAGGGGACGGTCTCCGACCTCAGCCTCGCGGCCAAGGAGATGGTCCGCATCCGCTCGCAGGTGGAGGAGGTCCTGTCCCGGCACACGCATCACGACGTGGCGACGCTGCGCGCGGACATGGACCGGGACAAGGTGCTCACCGCCGAGGAGGCCGTCGCCTACGGGCTCGCCGACGAGGTGCTGAGCCGACGGCTCGCGTTCGTCTGACCCCGCGCGGCCGTGACCGAAGGCCAGCGAGCCGACCGGTACGGCGGTGGTGGGCCCCGCCGTACCGGCCGTCATACCGGCCGTCGGTTCGGTCAGGCGGCGAGGCAGAGGCCGTCGTACTGCGCCGTGGGCGACGTGCGGCCCCGGCTCACCCGGCTCCGGGCGTACCGGGCCAGCTCGTCCTGGGCGAGCGAGAGTAGGTCGGCGAGGCCGAGCCCGAGGGCCCGGGCGGCGGCCGCGAGCACCTCGGAGGAGGCCTCCTTGCGCCCGCGCTCCAGCTCCGACAGGTACGGCATCGAGATCCGGGCCGCCTCCGCGACGTCCTTCAGCGTGCGCTCCTGGGCGAGCCGCTCGCGCCTCAGCACATCGCCGACGAGGTCGCGCCACAGGGGTTCCCTCGGCGCGGGTGTCTGTGGGGCTTCCGCCGGTCGCTGCGGGGCGCGGTTCGTCCCACCGGAACCGGGCGACGAGGTCTGCGGGCGCAGGGGGATGACGCGGGCTTCGTTCGGCGCATGAGTGCTCACCGCTTCAGCCTAGGGATCCGGGGCGCCGGGGGAAGGGAGCGGCGTTCTGCCCTGGGTGAAGCCGTTGTTGGGGCTCGTTGATTGTGGTCGGGGGTTGTAATTCTGAGGTGTTGACGCTAGTTGAAGCACTCTGGGTGACAAATGGCTCGGAAGTCGCAGTCGCCCCCGAGCGATCGGCAGGCCCGTTCGAGCGTCACCGTCGTTGTTTCAGGACGTTTGCCAGACGGGGGAGTTCTTCGTGGAGCAGTCGGCCGGTCAGTGCGCCGCCGTACACGACGGCGCCGACGCCGACGAGCCAGGACTGGATGACGAGGACGGTGCCGATCGCTCCGTAGGCGAGGGTGTTGGTGGCGATCAGTGGTGAGAAGACGAGGTGGGAGAAGACCCTCAGTCCGAGCAGCCCGACTGTCGTGGCCACTGCGCCGGGCAGCAGGGCTCTCCAGCGGATGCGCCCGCCGAGCAGGAGGCGTTGCGACCACCAGGTGAACAGGGCGGCGCTCAGCACCGCGGCGAGGCCGCCGGCCGGGGTTTGCCGCCACAGGGCGGTGGTCGCGGACAGGAGGAGGAGCCCGATGAGGGCGGCGAGCCACACGACGTGCCGCCACCTGGCCCACCAGCGGGCCGGTGGTAGGCCCCAGATCTTCTCGTAGGTGGTCTGCACCGTCGCTCCGAACGAGAGGCCGAAGACGGCGAGGGCGGCGAGGCTGAACGCGGTGGTGGTCCGCAGGGTTTGGCCGGGTAGGGCGATGAGCTGCTCGACCTTCTTCCTGGAGGTCGCCGAGACGCCGAGTCCTTCGCCGAGCCATTGCGCGAAGCCCTGGCCGTTCGCCGGGTCGGCCGCTGAGATGACGATCAGCAGCGGTACGAGCGTGAGGAACCCGAGGGCCGCGAAGCTCAGCGACCGCTGCCACAGTTCGAGGTTGCTGCCCTGCCTCCATCCACGCCCGGCCGGCGAACGGCCGACCCTGCGGCGCAGCCGCCCGAACAGGGACGAACGGCCCTCGGGCTCGGGAGACTCCATCGGCATGGGTGTTGACTACCACGGTCGATGGCGTCGCCGTGCGAACGGCGCGGCCAGAGCCGGCAGATGGGCTGCCGACCGGGTTTCGGTGGGGCGGACCTCAGTCGTGGCAGGTGGGATCGAGTCCCCTCGCGGGGCGCGCTGGAACATCGAGTTGTCGGTGCTGCTCACGGCTCCGGGTGTGGCCTCGGCGCCCGGGGCCGGTCGGCTGGTTGGTCGGGGCGCCCGCCGTTACGGCTCGGGTGGGTCCGGGTGTTCGGTGGCCGTGCGCCAGCGGGCTTCGCAGAACGAGTAGAGGCCGAACAGGACGAGGCCGACCGCCGCGGCGATGAGGAGCACGGGTCCGGCGGGTGTGTCGGCGAACGAGCGCAGTGTCTCGTCGAGGCCTTTGGCGCGGTTGGGGTCGAACTTCACCGCGGCGAGCAGGATGAACAGGCCGGTGACCGCTGCGACGGCGCCGCAGGCGACGCCGCCGATGATGCCCAGCGTTGCGACGACACGGCGTGTTGGTTCGCTCATCTTGTCCGTCTGGAGGTTCTTCTCGAATGTGCGCATCGCGGCGCGCACGGCCATCACCACGCCGACGATGATCAGGACGGCTCCGACCGCGCCGACGAGCACCCGGCCGCCGGGCCAGTTCAGCACCCTGGCGGTGTACTCCTTGGAGGTCTGGTTGCTGGAGCGGCTTCCGGAGGACCCGCCGACCAGGACGGTCTGCACCACGGCGATGGCGATCACGGCGTAGAACACCGCCAACCCCAGGAAGCCCAGGCGCACCGTCCACTTGCCACTGTCCGATCCCGCTGGTCCGAACGCGGCCTCGGACAGCCGCCACAGCGCCATCGCCGCCAGCCCCACCACCAGCGCCCACAGCAGGACGCGACCGAACGGCTGCTCGCCGATGGTCCCCACCGCGCCGGATCGCTCGGCCTGCTGGCCGCTCTTGTCGCCGAAGCCGATCTGCACGGCCAGGGCCCCCACCAGCACGTAGATCACCCCTCGGGCGCAGAGTCCGACCCGGGCCGTGATGTCCATGGCGCGGCTGTCGGCCAGGCGCTGTCCCTGGGATTTGGCCCGTGCGGCAGAACCGTTTCCTGTGGCCATGGATGTGCACCTTCCCGTGTCGGACCGAACGATGCACCCCGTCCGGCCGAGACCGCCCGGAGCCCTCGGGCCGATTCGAGTCTGCGGCGGGGCGCGGTGATCAGTGTTTGAAGGCGTCCTTGATCTTCGCTCCCGCCTGCTTGGTGTTGCCGTTGATCTGGTCGCCGCGGCCCTCGGCCTGCAGACGCCGACTGCCGGTGACGCGGCCCACGGTCTTCTTCGCGCCGCCTTTGACCGCCTCGGCCTTGTGCGCGATCTTCTTACCGGTACTCATGGCTCGCCACCCTTCGAGAGTTCTCTGCTGGGGCGCGCTCGCGTGGGCATGGGCGCGGTGGCCGGTCAGCGGTCCTCGCGTGGTGGTGTCTCTGCTCCACCGGGGTCGGAGCGGTGCCCGAACGGGTGCGACCAGTTCCGGTGGCCGTCGTCCGGGTCGGGAGGGAGGCCCTCGCGGGGTGCTCCGTTGCCGGACGCATCCGCCGGCTCTGCGCGGGCGGCGTCGCGCTGGCCGACCAGGTCGTCGCGTTCCCTGCCGGCTGCGGCCGTTTCCGCGCGGGCGGTGTCACGCTGGCCGATGAGCTCGTCACGTTCCCTGTCGGCGGCGGCCGTCTCACGGCGGGACTCCTTGAGTCCGTGGCGTGCGGCGCGGCCGCGCCGGGAGGTCCGACGTGCTCCGCCCAGGAGCAGGCTCAGGCCGAACATGGCCAGGGCACCGACGATGATGCCGTACAGGAACAGCGTGCCGGTGGAGCCGGTGACGTGGTAGCCGAACACCTCGAACCCGCCGGTGAGCGCGTGTCCGCTGCCGGTGTTGGTGAGGACACCGGCCACGCCGACGACGACCGCGGCGACCAGGATGACGAGCCCAATGATGATGATCATGGCGCGCTCCGGAGATATGCGCTGGTAGGTCCACGGTAGAACCGCACCGTGCGCGAAGCCAGCCTGACCAGGGACAGCGTGATCAACGCGGGACGGGGCGCCTGCCGCACGCAGGCGCACGAGGCCGTGGCGCAGGCCGGCCTCTTGTTCAGGACTCGGTCCGGTCGTTGCCGGGGGCGGCGCTCAGGACGGCCAGATGGTCCTCGATCACGGCGAGTCGGTTCTCCGGCCGTGCGACATCGCCACGGGTGGCGTTCTGCTGGACGGCTTGAGGACGATGACGAGTTGGCCGTCGGGCTCCAGCCGTCCTTGCCGGTCGGCCGCAGTACCGCCCACCAGGGCGGCTCTTCGGCCCGGGCCTTGAAGGGGCTGGTGGGCAGGGTGCGGCGGACTGCTACAGATTTTGTCATTCCCTGCACTGTGCGCCGAAAATCGCGGGAGCGGGTCTTTCCGGTGCACTCGATTTCTGAGCTGCGGCAGGAATTTCGCGTACGCCGTCCGCAAGGATCACGGATGGCGCCGGTGGGCGCGCTGCGTGGCCGGCACGGCGGGCAGGTGCTTGGCACCCGTGGGCCCGCCCATCCGAGGAGGGCGGGTCGCGGGCGCCGAAAGAGCGGAGCTGCCAGCTCAATCAGGCTTTCCCTCATGCGTGTTGACGGTCATGGCGCCTCGCGCCCTGCGGCCTCCGGGAAGGGGCCTCGCGGAACCGGGGGTGGAATATCCCCCCGTGGCGGGCCTGGGCCTGCTAGGGTATCCTTAGTTGCAGTAGTGGTTCCCATGAACTTTGTGTGCGCCTGCTGATGTATCGCAGGCGCCTTTTTGTTTCCCGGCTCTTCCCCGGGTGGGTGCTCATCGCGGCGACTCGGAT